>JAZFUA010000028.1:0-3793 GCA_036446975.1 Dehalococcoidales bacterium | reverse complement strand
CAGGCAGTATAGGGTTTCAACTTTTCGTAATGGCAAAGGGTCGGGATGTCTATCCCGGCGCTTCGGGCCGCTTCAAGAACGGTCATCCCTTCCTCGGCTTTAACCTCTTTGTTATCGATAGTCAGGGTAACCTGGGGCATTGTTGTTCGCCTCACTTGCTTGTTATTGTGGATAATTCCTTACAGACGAGGGCGGGACAGCGCTTCTCTTTAATGTGAGCGTCCAGCTCATCCCTGAAATTCTTAATCATGCTGAGCAGCGGACCGGAGGCGCCTTGCCCCAAAGCGCAAAGCGATGCCTCTTTTTGCACCTCGGATATTGCCTCCAGGAGTTCGATATCGTCCTCTTTTCCCTTTCCTTCACTGATATTAGTCACAATCCTGAGCGTCTGCCTGAGACCTTCACGGCAAGGGGTGCATTTGCCACAGGACTCATTATACAGAAAGGTGAAGAAATACTTGACCATATCCACGATACAGGTATTCTCATCAAGGACAATCAGGCTGGGACCCATTGATAAGCCGGCTTTGCTCAGTTCATCAAAATCTACTCTCAAGTCAAGCTGATTCTCAGGGACGAAGCCACCCAATGGCCCGCCGACCTGGACACCTTTGAACTTTTTATCATCCCGGATACCACCACCAATATCAAAGATAATCTCTCTCAAGGTTATCCCCATTGGCACTTCAACCAGTCCGCTGTTCTTAACATTACCCGACAGGGAGAAAACCCGGGTTCCCTTGCTGCTCTCAGTGCCGATGCTGCTGTACTTAGCAGCGCCCTGGTTAATTATAAGGGGAACATTCGCCCAGGTCTGTAAATTGTTCAGGACTGTCGGTTTTGCCCACAATCCTCTTTCCGTAGCGTGGTCATACTTGGTTACGGGTTCACCTACCCTGCCCTCCAGTGAAGCCATCAGAGCTGTCGACTCGCCACAGACATAGCCTCCACCATCTATATTTATCCGGATAGTGAGGTCAAAACCGGAACCCAGGATATTTTTACCCAGCAGCCCGTACTCCTCGGCTTGCCTGATAGCTATCCCGGTATTTTCAACCGTCAGGGGAAATTCATCCCCAACAAAGATATAGCCCTGATTAGCCTTAATAGCGTAGGCGCCTATTATCATCCCCTCTAAAATACTATGAGGGTTCGCCTCCATCATCCTTCTATCCACAAAGGCGCCGGGATCACCCTCATGGCAGTTACAGATAACATACTTGGTGTCAGCCTGAGCGATCAGACAGGCTTCCCACTTTCTGCCGGCAGGGAAACCGCCACCACTTCTCCCCCGCAAGCCGGATTCCTTGATTTCTGTGATTACCTGCTCCGGTGACATGTCAAGCAGGACTTTGGCTAAAGAGGAATAGCCACCTACCGCCAGATAATCATCGATACTCCTGGGGTCAATCTTAATATTATTGCTGATAAGGAGCCTCATCTGGTTCTGGTAAAAAGGAATTTCATATTCGTGTACCGCTTTTTCGCCGCTATCAGGATCAGCATAAAGCAGGCGGTCAATCACTTTCTTATTCACCACCGTTTGAGAGACAATCTCAGGGGCATCCTCCGGCGTTACTTCCAGATAGCAGATTTCTTCAGGATAGATAACGACAACAGGTCCTTTTTCACAAAAACCGGGGCAGCCGGTTTCCCTGATATCAACTTTAACCTTTAAAGATTGCTTCTTGATTTCTTCTTTAAAGGCATTGATAATGTCCTGGTTACCCAGAGAGTGACAGCCGGTTCCAGCGCATATCGCAATACAGGGCTTAGCGGAGTCCCTTTTGGATAAGATGTCCTTGCTGAGTTCTTCCAGCTCAGCGGGCGAATTTAACTTCGGCATAATATTCCTTTAATCACAATTCTTCAACACATCTTCTGCCCCGGTTGGGTCCATCCTGACGTGGTGCTTGCCATCGACTACCATTACCGGTCCCGAAGAACAACCCCCCAGGCAGGTAACAGCTTCCAGGCTGAATTTTAAATCCGGGTCCGTCTCACCGGGTTTAATCCCGGTCAGGTCCTGAACCGTGCCGAGGACGCGCGACGAACCGCGAACATGGCAGGAAGTGCCATTACACACCTGAATTTCATGACGTCCTTCAGGGATTACACTAAAGGATTTAAAAAAAGTGGCGGTATGCAGCACCTTGCTGAAAGGCACTTCTAATTTCTGACTGACCTTCTCTAATATTTCATTGGAAAGCCAACGGGTTTCTTTCTGAATATCCAGTAATATTTGAATCAGGGAGCTGGCTTCGTCCTGATATCTGTTTATAATCTGCTCGATTTTAGTGTCATCCATAGCCACTGTCCTGACCTTCTTTTTCTTTTCCCTGGTCCTGTGCCCGCCCTCTCACCTTAAGCCAGAGCAAAGAGGTTCTGGCTCTGATTGAAATTGACTAATCCCTGCCTGGCTGAACTATTAAGGTGTTTTGATACTTCGGATGGGCTTAGGTCTAAAATCCCGGAAATTTCTCCGGTTGAAAGAGGTTTTTCTCGCAGCAGCAACATAATCTGGCTTATTTCCAGTTTTTCTACAATTAATTCCTGAAATAACCTGTTTACTTCGTCACTGTTGAAATATTCTTTATATTCTTCCTCTGTTTCAAAATGGACTCTCAGTCTCTCCCTTTCCACCAGCTTAATGTAGGGAATTAAATTATTAACGGCTTCGAGTTTAAATTTTAATCCGTTTTCACCCAGTTCGTCTTCTATACCAAGAGGGCCCAACTCCTTCAACTGCCGGGTAAAGTCAGTAACAACCTCGGCAAAACGGATTCCTTCGGAGGCAGATACCCATTCAAGCCTTAACCTGTCTGGATTTATCCCTATCTGCTCCAGTAATTTCTTACTCATATGCATCATGCTTAATGCATCGTAATTACCCTGGGTAAGATAATGGCAATCGCCAAGCCAACAACCGCCGATAAACACTCCGTCCGTTCCGTTTGAAAAAGCCCGGAGTATAAATGCCAGGTCGATTCTGCCGGAGCACATCAGCCTGATTATTTTCATAGTAGGGGGGTATTGATACCGGGAAACTCCGGCAAGGTCGGCCCCTGCGTAGCAGCACCAGTTGCATAAAAATCCCAGTATCCTTGGTTCAAACTCGTGTCTCACAACCATATTTTGGTTCGCTCCTGAAGAGTTATCCGGTTTTTCTTTAGATGACTTCTATGCGAGGGCGGGAACCTCCACAGGGACCGGGACCTCCGCATCAATTTGGGTAAAGATTTCTTCATCGGTAAAGTGCTTTAGAGAAATAGCCGCTGTCGGGCACTTTGAATTACAGAGACCATCTCCCTTGCAAAGGATAGGATTCACCCTGGCTTTTTTGCCTTGTGGTGTATCAACAAACTCTATAGCATCATATTTGCATACCGAAATACACGCCCCACAGGCGATACAATCTCTCTCTTTTACCTCGCAAATGGCGCCGGAGGCGATGACTGAATCACCCGAAAGAATGTCGGCAGCGCGGCCGGCAGCTCCGTAAGCCTGGCTGATGGTTTCCGATATATGCTTGGGATAGTGAGCTATCCCACAGAGGAACACCCCTTCTGTGGCAGTGTCAACGGGTCGCAGTTTTACATGGGCTTCCTGAAAGAAACCATCCGGATTCAAAGATACCTTGAATAACCGGGTTACCGCGTTGCTTCCTTCCGAAGGAATAACAGTCGCCGCCAGAGCCAGCAAATCGGTATCCAGAGCCAGCTTCTGCCCTAAAATGGGGTTGGTCACGGTAACCCTTAGTTTCTGCTGTCCACCCTCCTCGACAGCTTCCACC
>JAZFUA010000027.1:0-5150 GCA_036446975.1 Dehalococcoidales bacterium | reverse complement strand
GGTTAATTAATAAACCCTCAGGTAGAGAACAAAACTCAAGTTTAAAATACGTTGATAATCGTAAAAACAAGATATTTATTGGCAAGGCACCCGGGCTATCTCAAGAAAGAGAATCCTTTTGATAAAGGCAAGAAAGTTCCCAAAGATATTTTTTAGTCCGGGGCTGGTTGCCACCACCAGCTATCTGAGCTTTTGGAGAACCGGCTACCCGATATAAGGACTATCTGCACTTCCCTTGAACTTTGTGGCCAACCGTGTAATTATTTAGACTGATAGCTATAATCAAGCAAATGGGACGATAATTCAGATTGAAAGTTAAGAAAATTGCTAGGCAAACAACTAAGGTAAGACGGAAAACACTTAATAATGCTACTGGTTAAAAAAAAAATGGCGTCCCTGGAGCGATTCGAACGCTCGACCCGCTGCTTAGAAGGCAGCCGCTCTATCCACTGAGCTACAGGGACAGGCTATCCGATATCCAAATTTAGCACGAGCCGAGGCAGAGGGTCAAGATTGGCCGTTTCCAGCGGAATCGCTGCCTGTATTATGAGTAATATTCCCTTTTAGTTTGTTAACAGTCCCAGGATGTTCCATCCCAGGAAAGTGATGCTGGTAACTATGATTCCGGCAAACAATACGCCGATGGAGATGGATATCAGGGCATATTTGAACCTCAAGCCGAGAAGCACCGCCGCCAGGCAGGCAGTCCAGGCGCCGGTCACGGGGAGAGGAATTGCAACAAAAAGGACCAGGCCAATCCTCTCGTATCTTTCAATAATCTTTCCCCGCTGCCTGGCGTTCTTGGAGAGACGGCCGAGTATCCTGTCCAATATGCCAATCTTACTCGATTTGCGGATAATAGAATTGAGAAAGTAAAGAAGAAAAGGTACGGGTAACAGGTTGCCAATTATTGAAAAAGAATAGGCATAATACCAAGGAAAGTGAAAACCGAATATGGCTGCTGGTATGGCCCCGCGGAGTTCAGATATCGGAGAGGCAGCGATAGCCAGCACTGCCAGGATGTCAGAAATATCCAGGTTGAGAAGTTCTTGCAGATACACACTATTCCTTTATGGTCGTCTTGATTGTTTGAAAAATGAACGCCGCTAAAGCAGTGTAGCAAATGGATATATTAGCGTCAAACTAACATTGTTTGACAATGGCTCTTTTGGATTGCTAGTATAGTGTGAGTTTTGCATCGGATTAGTGAGCGGACTGGTAATGCCGAGTTTATTAGCAAGAATAGACAACCCCACAGATTTGAAGCTATTGACAAGACAGGAACTTGAGCAATTAGCTGCTGAGATTAGAGAAGAACTGATAACCGTAGTTTCTGCCAATGGGGGGCACCTGGCTTCTAATCTGGGTGTGGTTGAACTTACCCTAGCTTTGCACCGGGCGTTTGACAGCCCGCGTGACAAGATTATCTGGGATGTTGGGCATCAGGCTTACACTCATAAACTACTCACCGGACGGAGGTCTCTTTTCGCTTCGCTCCGTAAGTATGGCGGGCTATCCGGTTACACCTCTCGAACTGAGAGCGAGCATGACCCGTTTGGGGCCGGCCATGCCAGCACCTCCATTTCAGCTGCTCTGGGTATGGCTGTTGCCCGCGACCTTTCTGGTGATGACTATCATGTGGTGGCTGTTATTGGCGATGGGGCAATTACCGGTGGTATGGCCGTTGAGGCGCTCAATCAGGCAGGACATCTTGGCTCCAGGCTTACCGTAATCCTGAATGACAACGGGATGTCAATCTCACCTACCGTCGGCGCCCTGGCCAGGCTTTTGAGTAAGGTTCGTTTTGACCACCGTTACCACAAGGCAAAAGAGAAAAGCTGGCGACTGTTAAGACTTCTTCCCTTTAATAATATATTACGGCAGTTGATTCGGCAGGTTGAGAACGGTATAAAAAGTCTGTTTATGCCTACAACACTCTGGGAAGAACTCGGCTTTACCTACCTGGGCCCTGTTGATGGTCATAATATTCGGGAACTGGAGACAGCCCTGGCTAAAGCGCGTGATTATACCTTAAAGCCGGTCTTGATCCATGTTATTACCACCAAGGGCAAGGGTTACCTTCCGGCTGAAGGGGATGCCGTCTATTTTCACGGCGTGTCGGCTAAGAGTACGGCTGTGAGGGTGTTACCAACTTACAGTGAGGTGTTCGCTCAGACTATGCTTCGCCTGACCCGGGAGAATCCGCGTTTGGCCGTGATTACCCCGGCCATGCCTGAAGGGACTTGTCTGAACACCGTTCAATCCGAATTCCCGGAGCGAGTATTTGATGTTGGCATCTGCGAGCAGCATGCCGTCACCTTTGCTGCCGGACTGGCTACCCAGGGCTTCATACCTGTCATAGCCATATATTCCACCTTTCTCCAGCGCGCTTTTGACCAGATTATCCACGACGTCTGTCTCCAGGATTTACCGATGGTGTTTGCTATTGACCGTGGCGGAATTGTCGGTGATGATGGTAAGACTCACCAGGGTACTTTTGATATTTCTTATCTGACTCTGATTCCCAACCTGATTGTATCGGCGCCGAAGGATGAGAATGAGCTTCAACATTTGCTTTATACCGCCGTCGAATCAAAGCATCCCATGGCGGTGCGCTACCCGCGAAATTCCGGGTTGGGTGTGGAGTTGGATACGGAGTTGCACATCATCCCTGTTGGGAAAGGCGAGATATTAAGGCACGGGGAGGATGTGGCGATACTGGCTTTAGGGACTATGGTGGCTCCTGCCCTTGAGGCGGCTCAGCAGATGGCTTCAAATGGTATTGAGGCTACGGTGGTTAACGCCCGTTTTGCCAAACCTCTGGATGTTGAGCTTATTTCAGAACTGGCCGGCCGTATCAAATGTATAGTTACCGTTGAGGAAAATGCGCTCAATGGTGGCTTTGGCAGCAGTGTTGTCAGCTTTTTGCAGGAAGCGGGTATAAATGATGTCCGGGTAAAAAGCATCGGACTTCCCGATGAGTTTGTGGAGCACGGGCCTCAGGCGATTCTCCGGGCCAAATATGGGCTTGATGCCAGGGGGATAACCGAACAGGTTCAATCTCTGGTTACCTTGATTGATCCCGGCTCTTTGATGTCAGTTCCTGAGGCTGATAAATGGACAAGCTGACTGTCAGGGATATTGATGTCAGAGGAAAAAGGGTCCTCGTCAGGGTTGACTTTAATGTCCCTCTTGATCAGAAAACGGCCTCAATCACTGATGATAGTCGTATCCGGGCGGCCCTGCCAACTATCAACTATCTCGTTGAACGGGGAGCCAGGGTTATTCTCGGTTCTCATCTGGGCAGGCCCGGTGGAAAAGTAGTTGAAAATCTGAGATTAGCCATTGTTGCCCGTCGTTTATCGCAAATATCAGGTAAGCAGGTTATAACTGCCAGTGACTGTATTGGTCCGGAAGTTGAGAAGGCAGTCCAAACTTTGAAGAACGGGGATATTCTGCTACTGGAGAACCTCCGTTTCCACCCTGAGGAAGAGTCAAATGATACCGCCTTTGCTCGAAGCCTGGCCGGCCTGGCGGACATATATGTTAATGACGCCTTTGGTACTGCTCATCGAAAACACGCCTCGATAGTCGGCGTTACTGAATACCTTCCTGCTGTATCCGGACTGCTGATGGAGAAAGAGCTTGAGTACCTGGGCAGAGTTAGCACTAATCCGATCCACCCTTTTGGAGGGCTAGTCGGCGGAGCTAAGGTAAGTGATAAAGTCGGTATGCTGGAAAACATTATGGCCGGGGTGGACTACCTTTTAATTGGCGGCGGTATGGCCGCTACCTTTCTGAAAGCCAGGTCTTATGATATTGGGTTATCGCTGATTGAGGCGGATAAAGTGAAAACTGCTGCCGGATTAATGAAAAAAGCCCTGGAAAACGAGGTAAAGCTGTTGCTTCCGGTTGACGTGGTAATTGCCTCTGAAATTAATGACGAAGCTGAAATTGAAACTGTCTCCGTAGAAAAAATACCTCCGAATCAGAGAATAGTAGATATCGGCCCGCAAACCATAATAAATTTTTCGGCCGAATTAAAGAAGTGCAAAACAATTTTCTGGAATGGGACTATGGGTATTCATGAAATAGCCCAGTTTGCAGTGGGAACTCTGGCCATTGCTGAGCTTTTAGCCAATCTTGAAGCGACTACTGTTATCGGAGGAGGCTCTACCGCCGAGGCGGTTACCAATATGGGCTTTGCTGAGAAGATGACCTTTGTTTCAACCGGGGGAGGTGCCTCCCTTAAGTTACTGGGCGGGCAGCCATTACCCGGGGTAGAAGCCTTACTGGATAGAGATAAATAAGCTACTTTATTTTATAAAATGAGTAATCAAGATTTAATAAAGTCAATCTCCATAGCCTCACCAACCAGGGTTGTTCTGCTGGTTATTGACGGGCTGGGCGGAATGCCCGATCTGGAAACGGGGAAGACAGAACTGGAGACAGCCAAAACACCCAACCTTGATAAACTGGCGACAGAAAGTGTTTGCGGTTTAAGCGATCCGATAAGTCCTGGTATTACCCCCGGCAGCGCCCCCGGGCATCTGGCCCTGTTTGGTTATGACCCGGTCGATTGCAACATCGGCCGTGGAGTACTTGAGACGGTAGGAATAGATTTTGATATTCGGCCGGAGGACGTGGCCACCCGGGGTAACCTCTGCACCGTGGATGATAATGGTTTGATTACGGATAGAAGAGCCGGGCGTATTTCCACCGAGAAGTGTGCCGAACTGTGCAGCTTGCTTGACGGGCAGGTGATAGACGGGGTTGAAATCCTGGTTCGCCCGGTGAAAGAGCACCGTTTTATAGCCGTATTTCGGGGAAACGGCCTTTCCCCGGCTGCCACTGATTCCGACCCTCAGCAGATTGGGGTGGCTCCGCTGGTGGTTACCGCTTTAAACCCGGAGGCCGACAGGATAGCCGGTATCGCCAACCGGTTTGTGGCTCAGGCAAAAGAAATTCTGATCGGACACCACCCGGCTAATATGATTCTCCTCCGCGGCTTCTCGAACCGTCCTGGCTTTCCGTCTATGGGAGAAATATATAAACTCAGGCCGGCGGCAATTGCCAGCTATCCGATGTATCGCGGTCTGGCCAGACTGGTCGGTATGGATATCCTGGAGACGGGAACCGGGATTGAGGAT
>JAZFUA010000026.1:0-2869 GCA_036446975.1 Dehalococcoidales bacterium | reverse complement strand
ATCTACCCAATAGTCATTAACTCGCACGATATGGATTTCACCCCGAAACGGGGTTGTGGCAACATTAACAGTATCGGTACTGGTGGTCACCTCAGCGGTAATCAGACTGGCATAATTCTCGCATGTAGCGTCTGTCTGTTCAACGACGGTCAAGCCGCGCCGGGCAGCCACGATGTTAGCATTAACCAGATTAACCCTTTCCTCACTCACTCCCTCAAGTAACCCCCCGAGGACAGCCGCCCTGAGGGCGTTGGTATCATAGCTGGCAATATCGCCCTCATATTTAATCCGGATAGAACTCATCTGTCCCTGGACCAACTGGGCAACCAGCCTGCCGGCTATGGTAGCCGCTCTGATAAAAGGCATCAGCACAGACATGGTATCAATCGAGATAAGAGGGGCATTAACCGCATACCGGGCCGGCTGCCCTTTGAATACCGCCACAATCTGTTCGGCGACATCCTCGGCTACCATCGCCTGAGCCTCAGTGGTAGAAGCTCCCAAATGAGGAGTAACAATAATATTATCATTCTCGAAGAGGATACTGCTGGTAATCGGTTCGGTGGTAAAGACATCAAAAGCGGCGCCAGCCACCCTTCCCTCGTCCATCGCCTTAACCAGTGCCTCTTCATCGATCAGCCCGCCCCGGGCAGTATTGATGATGCGAACTGACGGCTTGACCAGCGCCAGCTCTTTAGTACCAATCATTCTCTTTGTGGATGCCGTTAGCGGAATATGTAAAGTAATAAAGTCTGATTCCTTGAGCAGCCGTTCTTTGGTAACCAGCTCCACCTGGAAGTTACGGGCAAAGTCAACTGAGATAAAGGGGTCATAGGCAATAACTTTCATCTCCAGACCCCGGGCACGCCGGGCTACCTCCGAGCCTACATTACCCAGACCAATAATACCCATCGTCCTGTTCCTGACCTCAATGCCGGTAAAATCATTTCGGCGCCATTCCCCGGCTTTGAGTACGGCATTCGCCTGGGGAATATGACGGGCCAGGGCAAGCATAAGGGCAATGGTATGCTCGGCAGCTGCCGTGGTATTACCGGTAGGGGCATTAACCACCACTATACCCCGGCGTGTGGCTTCGTCTACATCAATATTATCCACACCGACACCCGCCCGGGCGATAATCTGCAGTTTCTTGCCGGCTTCTATCACATCCCTCGTTACCTGCGTCTGGCTGCGCACCACCAGAGCATCATAGTCGCCGATGATAGATATTAGCTCCTCAGGCCCCAGCCCGGGTCTGATATCGACCTCAGCACAACCCTGGAGGATGCTTATTCCTTCTTCTCCAATTGTATCAGCTACCAGTACCTTCATAGACAAATCCACCGGTTTTTTATTCTTAAAATGCCTTTATTCATTTACAAGCTGACCTTAGCCCAAAAATCCCGCTTTTGGCAGGGCTGTTTTCAGGGCTGCCATTACCGTTTCCATATCATTTTCGTTAACCCAGCCCAGGTGCCCGATACGAAATATTTTACCGTCCAGGTCCTGCTGCCCGCCGCCGAGAATAATCTGGTGCTCTTCTCTGAGAATTCGGAGTAATTTCTTGGTATCAAGCCCGTTTGAAGCTCTTATGGCAGTAACCGTATTGGAGGCGTGATTCTCATCGGCAAAAAGGGACAGTCCCAGTGATTTTATTCCCTTTCGGGCAGCATCTGCAACCCGGGTATGCCGGGCTAAAACCTCAGGTAAGCCCTCTTTCAATATCATTTCCAGGGCTACCGACAGGGCAAATACAATAGAAACAGCTGGCGTCCACGGCGTCTGGGTCTTTTCCCAATAGCTCTTCGCCTGAGAAAAGTCCCAGTAAAAACGGGGCATCCTGGCTTCGGAATGAGCCTGCCAGGCTTTCGGGCTGACGCTGACCATAGCCAGTCCGGGTGGCACCATCCACCCTTTCTGGGAACCGGTAACAGCAATATCACACTCCCACTCATCCACCGGCAGGTTAATTGAGCCCAGGCTGCTAATGGCATCAACCAGCAGCAGCTTATCAAATTCCTTGACCGCCGAACTGATTGCAGCCAGGTCATTGGTGACACCGGTGGAGGTCTCATTGTGAGTAATCAGCACCGCTTTAATCCCGGGCTCGGCCCGGAGAGCCTGGCGCACCATATCGACATCAGCCGCCTGGCCCCATTCAAAACAGAGACGGGTTACCTCAGCCCCAAAACGTTCGGCAATAGTGGCAAAGCGGTCTCCGAATACACCGATTGATACAGAAAGCACTTTATCCCCGGGAGAGAGCGTATTAACAATTACTGCCTCCATACCCCCCGTACCCGAAGCGGTAAGAAGATAAAGGTCATTCTCTGTCTGGAACAATTCTTTCAGCTTGTCAGTAACACCTTTAAGAATCCCCTGAAATTCCTCCCCCCGGTGATTTATCATTTGCCGGGACATAGCCTGGAGAATTTCAGGGGGGCAGGGTGTAGGCCCCGGTATGCGTAACTCTTCCATTTAACTCCTCTATCCTTTGTTATTCAGTATATCCGAATTCACTATTTTGTAAAAGGGAATTGCTTATATGTAGAATGAACTCACAGTTATTCCTTATCTGTATCAATCACCCTGGCAAAACGCCGTTTTCCTACTTTTATTATGTCGCCACTTTTTAAGGAGGCTAAATTGCTCGTAATTTTCTCTCCGTTTACGCTAACGGCACCTTGGTTAATTAATCTACCAACTTCGCTGTGACTCTTGACTAGACTTGTTGCCACAAGCAGCTTATTTATGTTAATCACTGAAGGAAAAATCGGTGACGAGAGGAGTCCGGTTGCTCCTCCTTGCGATTGCCCAAGCTGCGTTAGATATTCTCTAAACTTATCGAAAGATACGGTGTATTCTTCAA
>JAZFUA010000025.1:0-3628 GCA_036446975.1 Dehalococcoidales bacterium | reverse complement strand
TCCCCAGGCGACAGGGTGTGCACTTGCCGCAGGACTCCCGCTGGGTAAACTCCTGGAAGTAACGGGCTATCTCCACCATACAGTCATCCTCATCCAGAACCACCATCCCCCCGGAACCCATCATTGCCCCGGCTTCACGCAGGGAATCAAAATCAATGGCCAAATCCAGGGCAGACTCAGGCAGGCAACCGCCTGAAGGGCCTCCAATCTGCACCGCCTTGAATTTCTTGCCATCCGGAATACCGCTACCAGCCTCAAAGATAACCTGGCGCAGCGTAGTACCCATAGGCACCTCCACCAGCCCAGTATTGACTATCTTACCAGCCAGGGCAAATACGGCTGTGCCTTTACTCCCCTCGGTGCCGATGCCGGCAAACCAATCAGCCCCATTCTCAATTATGTGGCGTATGTTGGCCAGTGTTTTAACATTATTTATTAAAGTCGGTTGGCCGTTGAGTCCGCGAACCGCCGGGTAGGGCGGGCGGTGGTGGGGCATACCGGCCTTTCCCTCAATGGAAGAAATGAGAGCAGTCTCTTCTCCGCAGACAAAAGCCCCCGAGCCCTCGAACAGCCGGATATTAAAACTGAAACTGCTGCCGAGAATATTCTTACCCAGAAGGGCCTGTTTCCTGGCCTGCCGGATAGCCAGGTTTACCCGTTTCACCGCCAGGGGATACTCCGCCCGGACATAAATATAGCCCTGCCGGGCGCCGACGGCATAAGCGGCAATTATCATCCCCTCCAGCACCGAGTGAGGGTCGCTCTCCAGAATCGCCCGGTCCATAAAGGCACCCGGGTCCCCCTCATCACCATTGCATATCATATATTTGGTTCTGCCCGGAGCGTTTCGGCAAAACTCCCACTTCTGCCCGGTCGGGAAACCGGCGCCGCCCCTGCCCCTCAGCCCCGACTTACTGATTTCACCAATAATTTCAGTCGGCTCCATCCGCAGCGCTTTGGACAGAGAGGCATAACCACCACCGGCAATGTAGTGTTCTATCTGCTCCGGGTCAATATAGCCGCAGTTTTTCAGGATAATCTTTTTTTCAAATTTAGCCCGGGGAAAGTCCTGGAAGCTGGGAACCAGGTCATTTTCCTCCAAGGCGGCCAGAACGAATTCAAGACAGGGGTCATCGCCCAGGATAAAGTCTCTGACCAGCCTCTCGGCTATCACCGGATTAACATGCATGTAGCTTATCGGCGGATAACCCGGCTTATTGATGATGACCAGCGGCTCGGCATAGCAGTGTCCAATGCATCCGACCTCGATTACCGGGCAGTCCAGGTCCCGCTTTTTAACCTCATTCCTGAAAGCCTTCAGCACTTCAGTAGCTCCGGCAGCTCGACCGCAGGTAGCTGCCCCGACCATAATAACAGTCCGGTTGTTCTTCCCCAGCTCCTCCCGGTAAAACCGGGCACGGCTCTGTATCTCCCGGAATGCAGCTTCTACAGCTGCTCCATTCACCTTCACCGCTTCTCCTGTTTCATCTTCTTTTCTCTCTTACGCTCAAAGGCCAGCAGTATACCATCTACTTTGGTCGGCTCAACAAAAGCCTGAGGCTTATCATCCACTACGGTTACCGGCGCCATAACACAGCAGCCCACACAGGCAACGGTATCCAGGTCAAACTCAAGGTCGGGGGTAGTCTCCTTAACATCAATATTCAACCTTCTCTTCCAGGCATCCAGGGTAATATAGCCGCCCTTCATATGACAGGCCGTCCCCAGACATACCCTTATCGAATGCTTGCCGGGCGGATTAAGACGGAACTGGTTATAGAAGGTAACCACACTGTAAACTTCCATCTCGGCCAGTCCCAGAAACCGGGCAACCTCACTCATAGCTTCACGGGGCAGATAGCCAAGCTTGTCCTGGACCTTTTGCAGGACGGGTATCAGATTCTCCTTTTTTTTAGCGAACCTCTTGAGAACCTGCTGTGCATCCTGTTTAACTGTAGATTCTTCTATAGCCACTACTTACCTTTTTCTTTATCCTTAACTAGCTCCTGTGAGGAAGACATTCTCAATTGCTGCAGACAGGCTGAAAAAAGACACTGGTGAGAGTATCAGGTACGGAACCGGGGCACCTTCAGCTAAAAAACAGGCTATAAACCTTCTGTCCCAACGTGATCTTTTATGTCCAGGAATTCTTTCTCATCAATCTTGAGGCCTTCATCAATAAGACCTAACACCAGCTCTTTTTCTTCAGGGAATTTGTAGCCATTGTAATCATGCTTCAGCAGGGGAACATACCTGTTCCCGGACCGGTACGAGGCATTAAGGTTATGATCAAAACAGACCCTGGAGGTAACCTGTAAATGCTCAATCATCAGCCTGATTTCCCGCAAACTCTCGTGGGGAGATACCAGTTCAAACTCGCCTTTCCGGTATGCCTCAAGTAAGGGAGTGCGGCTACTGGGCATAAAGGGCCTTAGCCTGATAAAGTGAGGATTTATCTCACTGAGGACTTTGGCTGTGTTCACGGCATGCTGAACCCAGCCGCTCTTCCCGGCCAGTCCCGGCATAACATATTCGGAAAGCTCAAAGCCTGCTTCAAGAGCTTTTTTACCGGCCAGAATATGCTCCTCGGCGGTAACTCCCTTGTCAATAGTATTTAGCAGTTCGTCATCACCTGACTCCAGGCCAATATGGAGTCGGCTAAGACCGACCTGGCTGAGCCGGCTCAGCTCTCCCTGCTTTTTGTTAATGACCGTCTTCGACCTGGCATAAGAGGTGATTCTTTCTATACTGGGGAAAGTTTCCCGGAGATATTTTATCACCTCCACCAGCTGGTCGGTATGCATAATCAGGGTATCAGCATCCTGTAGAAAGACAGTCTTGCCACCGGATACAAACCAGTTATAGACAGTAACCAGGCAATGAAAATTCTTTAGCTCATCCTCATCCAGGCTGGCCAGTTCTTTTCCGTAAAGCAGGCGGGTTTGAAACAGCTTGGCCAGCGGTTCTATTTTCCCACCCAGGCCAAGGCTCTCCGAGACCGCTTCTATCTCATTGACTATTGCCTTCACTGAATCGATATCAGCTTTTACTTCGTCAACCGACCTCAGCTCAAACCGCTCATGGTTATAGAATCTTCCGTAACAAAAAGTGCACCGGCTCCAGGGACAATTCCGGGTTACCCGAAGGAGCAAAGAAAAACTCCCGCCCTCACTGGGTGGCCGGATAGCGCCGATTTCAAAGGAATAGGTTTTCAACCGGGTCAGGTCAGGCACAGAACCTTCGTCACCACTGCCGGGGCGATATGTCATTGCTAATACACACTCCCGGCTTGAATTATAGCTCAAGCCGTCAAATAAGGGCAAGCCACAGGCTTGATAAGACGGCGGGCTTAGATTTAAGGCAAGGCTATTTTCCTTTCTGTCCCCTTTCTAAGAAGCTGTAAACAAAAGTGCCTTGAAGGCAGCAGGTCACCAGGCATTTAAAGGAGTTTGAGGGGCTGCCGCCCCTCTTCCTTATTTCTTCCCCCTTTGGCAAAGGGGGCTTTGTATCAAAAGGGAGTTCGTCTGTGTCACCCTGGAGCGAAGCGAAGAATCTCAGGGTTGGGAGGGGGTATACAGGTCGTTACCCATCCCGCCCTGAGATTCTTCAGTCGTCCCGATTCCATCGG
>JAZFUA010000024.1:0-5719 GCA_036446975.1 Dehalococcoidales bacterium | reverse complement strand
CCTGGGCCTTTTCTGAGAGAAATCTGACTATTCGCTCGGCTGTCTCCAGCGCTGCTTCAGAATTGTACGGAATGCCTAATCTGACCAATGCATCGGCAAAGCCCATCACACCTAATCCAATTTTCCGATTGCCGTTTCTGGTTATCTGCTCTATGGCTTGAAGAGGAAAGACATTAGCCTCAATCACATTGTCAAGAAAGCGTACGGCTAAATTAACTACCTGCTCAAGCTTTGGCCAGTCGACTTGTCCGTCCGAGACCATCCTGACCAGATTGATTGAGCCCAGGTTGCAGCTTTCATAGGGGAGCAAGGGCAGTTCTCCGCAAGGGTTGGTTGCCTCCAGTCTGCCCTGCTGGGGTGTCGGATTATGGCGGTTTATTTCATCAAGAAAAACCAGACCCGGGTCGCCTCTTCTCCAGGCATTGTTGACTATCATATCGAAAAGCTCGCGGGCGTTGATTGACCTTGCCGTTTTACCCGTCCTTGGATTTATGAGAGGCCAGTTCCTCCCTCGTGAAGCTGCCTCCATAAAATCATCGGTGGCTCCTACCGATATGTTGAAATTTGATAGGCTGACTCCATCGCTCTTGGCCTCAACGAAGTCCATGATATCGGCATGATCGGCGTTAAGAATACCCATATTGGCGCCCCGCCTTTTACCACCCTGTTTCATGACCCCGGTAGCCGCATCGAAGATTTTCATAAAGGACACCGGCCCTGAAGCGACTCCTCTGGTAGAACGTACCATGTCCCCCTTAGGCCTGAGGTGGGTGAAGGTAAACCCGGTGCCACCGCCCGACTGGTGAATCAGCGCCATATTCTTTAAAGTATCGAAAATACCGGCTATCGAGTCCTCGACCGGTAGCACAAAGCAGGCTGATAGTTGTCCCAGGGGCGTACCGGCGTTCATGAGTGTAGGGGTATTTGGCATGAACTCAAGATTACTCATCATCTCGAAGAACGCTTGCTCCAATTCCTGGCTGTCACTGGCTGGATCGAAACTCTTTTCCGCCGCGACGATCGCATGAGCTACTCGCCGGAAGAGCTGCGCAGGGGTCTCGGTAACCTTACCTTCCTCGTCCTTAAGCAAATAGCGGCGCTCCAGCACCTTAATGGCGTTGATACCCAGTTTAAGGTCATCGCGGACACCGATAACCCCTTTCAATCTGCGTACGTCCGCCCTTTGCTGGCGATAGAGCACGTAGGCTTTAGCTACTTCGGGGTAGCCCTGGGTCATCAATACTTCTTCAATGATATCCTGCGCGTTTTCCACGGTGGGAATGTCTTCCCCAATTTTCTCCTGCAGAATTTCTACTGCTCGGCCGGCTAACTGAGCCGCGATTGCTATCTCACCGGTTCCGGTAGCCGAAAACGCTTTATTGATGGCTTGTTCAATCTTACCAGGGTTGAACGGAACTATGGCTCCATCTCGTTTACGAATCTGGTGAATGTTAGTCCTGCCCATAATTACTGCCCTGATAACCGGTTCCTGCTAGCTTACAACTCGATCTGTCAGCGTGACATGTCACTCAGCTTTTTTCGGTTGCTTCCAGTTTTCCAGGTATTCAATTACCTCATCGTCAGAAAGGTCATGCCAGTTCTGATAAAAACTGGCCACAGCGAAAGGATAGATGCGGGAGAGAACGATATAAACCAGGTCATCAACTCCGGGTTTGATTAATTCATACGCCGTTCCGGAGACGGCCGGTGATGCGACCACTATATTAGGGATATTACGCTGCCGTATTGATTTGACAGCCGCCAGTGAGGTATAACCCGAAGCTAATCCATCATCGACTATTATGGCTGTTTTCACGGTCACCTGCGGTGTTTGGAGCTTGCGGTGATAAAGTACCGTGCGCCGCCTGATTTCAGCCCGTACCTCTTCCGCCTGGTATTGTATCTGCTTCTCGGTCAAGCCCAGCCTTTTGACCAGCGACAAATTGAGAACAATGGTTCCATCTTCAGTGACCGCGCCGTAGCCGGCTTCAGGATCATCGGGGATGGTGATCTTGCGGGGAACAACCATGTCCAGATACGCGCCTAAACCCTTGGCTACCTCCACAGATACCGGTACACCGCCGTGGGGGATGGCAAACACAGCCGTCTCATTACCTCGATATTCTTGTAATCGCTCGGCAAGTTTTCTACCCGCGTCAGCGCGGTCCTCGAATATTGATTGTTTTCTAAGCCTCATCTACAGATTCAAATCACTTACTGAATAAACGGTTTCATTATTGAATATCTCCATGAACCGTATGGTTCACCGGTTCTCCGGCCTTAAGACGTCCGGAAAGACGGGTGCCAGCCTCCCTGACTTGGTCAGTTACAGGTCAGCCAGGAATTCTTTCCATGGTGTGGCCAGTAAGGTCTCCGTGGTCTCGTGACCGGAGGTACGGAGAATCATGGCGGCCTTGGCAACCTGCTTCGGGTCGTCAGATTCAACGATGTCAATTACGTCAAAACGTCCCAATGTACCGTAGCTCTCTCTCCAGACAACCCCGGGGCACTCAGCCTTCATCTTTGCTGAAACCCTTTCGGCGAGTTGCCTGAATTCCTTGGGGTCCTCAAGGGCCTGCGGGGAAACCCGGCTTAGGATTATATACGTTGCCATGGTAACACCTCCATTATTATTGCTGCCGGGTCTAATGATTTATTGGTCCCACGGGGCCACAGTAGCTGGCAGTCGTATCGTGCGCCGAAGACGGTCGGCTACACTTCGCCGAACTAAGGACTTAGGCCGAACTTACCATTGTTTTTAGTGCAGCACTATCCCTGATGATAATATGGCGCCCACTGGATCTTATAACTCCCTTCTCTTCGAGAGCTTTAAGTGACCTCCCGATTACCTCTCGTACGGTTCCCGTCATTGCCGCCATATCCCCCCGAGTACGAATGAGCGAGTCGTCGAGTACTTCGTCACTGCTATATTCGAGTAGCACCCTGGCTAATCGGCTGCTAACGCTTCTCAGGGAAAGGTCTTCTACCAGAGATATGTAGTGATGCATCTCCGTAGCCAGTGCCTTTATCGTGTTCAGAGCAAGCTGCTTTTGTTCCCGGAGCAAGGTCTGCATATCTCTGTTCATGAGTCCATAAAGCACCGCCGGAGCCACGGCTTGGGCGTTTTCGGGGTTGCTGCCCCCATTGAATATACCAGTATGGCCGAAACAATCACCCGGACGGACTAATCTGAGAATTTGCTCCTTGCCTTCGGCCGACATTTTGAATAACTTGATTAAACCGGATGCCACAATATAAATCATCTTGGCGTGATCTTGCTCCAGCCAGATTATTTCGCCTTTTTCTACCCTCCGCTCCACCATCAATCGACCTATTCTCTTCAAAGCATAGGTCTCCAGGCCGGTAAAGTATGGGCTGGACTTAAGAAGTTCTACAGTTATCGTGTTTCTGATTGGTTGCGTTAAAGTGACCATTACCACGCCTTTCGATTTCATCCGTGATTATTCTTGGAGAGCTTGAATTATTGCCTTGTTGAATCTCGGCAGGTCGGCTGGTTTACGGGAGGTAATAAGATTTCCGTCTTGGACCACCGGCTCGTCAATCCAGAGTGCGCCGGCATTCTTGAGGTCTACTGCTATCGAAGGCCAGGAGGTGACTCGACGCCCCCTCACTATATCGGCTGAGATAAGGAGTTGTGGGCCGTGGCAGACCGCCGCCACCACTTTGCCAGCCTCGTAAACCTTCTTTACCAGGTCTATCATGGGCTGATGCAAGCGCATCTTGTCCGGGGCATAACCACCGGGCACAATAAGCGCATCGAAATCCTCAGCTTTTACCTCGTCAGCAGTAGTGTCAGCCGTTATCGTAGCCGTGTCGTGCTTACTCTGGTAGCTCTGCTTTGACCCACTGCCCACGACCACTACCTTGGCCCCGGCATCCTTCATTGCCCGTAGTGATTCCAAGAGCTCGGTATCCTCAAAACCTTCCTCAGCAAGAATAGCGATGCGTTTTTCCTGAAGCATGTTTAGTCTTTCCTCTAAGTGATTTTAGGTTACGAAGGCTTTCTTAATCGAAACTGTTGCTTTATAAGGAACTGGTAGCAGCCATATATCTTCAGTCATCGATTCAACTGAGGCCAGTGCGCCAACAGTAAGCTTCGCCAGCTTCTGCCGGTTTGGCGCTTCAACCATCAGAACAACATCGGGCGGGCCTTCCAGTAGATCAGCGATTGCCACGCCCGGTTTACTCCTCAGAGTTTGGGCTACATGCTCGGCTTTTTCACCTGTCACGTCCAACAATACGTAAGCTCTGGCACTCATTGGTTACTTGCCTGTTTTTGACAACTTGCCCCCGGTTTCCCCGTCTGCACGGGGCTGGAACTCATGCGTTGGGTCAAGCACTCCAGTGCCTCAACCGCCTGCTGGGTCAATCTAGCCATTTCCAGCTGGGCCTGCTTCCTTTGCTTGATCACTTCTGAAGCCAAAAATATTTTAGAAAGATATTCAGCATACGCAACTTCAGCAATACGCGGTGCATTTGCTCTTTCAGCTGTATCGACGTAGTTTGTTTTCTCACCAATCATGTTTCTCTTCTCCTGTTCCCGGTGGCTCCATGATTGCGCTATTTTCAATAGCCACGATAAAGATGGCAAGGTTTTTTTGAACCACAGGCGTGATATATTCCATCACTATTTTGAGTGAATTTACGTGTTTTCATCAGCTGACCGTTGGTGAACGATAACGTTTCCAGTGTCTTGCAGTTCGGACAGAAGACTATAAATTCAGGCATGTCTATTAGCGTGTGGGCTATAGTCCTCTTTGAAGTCTCGGGCTTTAACTTTTCGGCTAATGCTATAACCACAGGAACCCTCCGGAAAATGATTTACAGGGATATTCTAGAGGGCAGAGGATGGAATAGTCATAAAATACGGGCAGAAAAAGTTACAAAAATATGACATTTAGAGGGCAATAATCAATCAGCCGGCTCAGGAACTCGCTAATGTGGAATTCGCCACCTTTACCCTCTGGATTCGCCCCGTAACGGCAGTGTAAAGAAGAACGTTGAGCCTTTACCCGGTTTGGACTCTACCCAGATTCGCCCGCCGTGAGCTTCTACCAGCCTCCGGCAGACCAGGAGTCCCAGACCGGCTCCTTTGATCCCATTGAGGGTTGATTGCTCCAGCCTTTGGAAAGATTGAAACAGCTTGGCCTGGTCGCTGCGGGATATGCCTATGCCCCGGTCAGCCACGCCGATGAGCAGGCAGTCCTCTTCTTGTCTGGCAAAGACTCGTATTTCCTTGTTCTTCGGGGAGTACTTAACGGCATTTTCCAGTAGATTATAGAGGATGCGCTCTAATCTGATTGAGTCAGCAATAACTACGGGCAAGTCGTCCGGGAGTTCTATCCGGAACCGGTGTCCCGGAGATTGGCGCTTTATTTTCTCAACCGTATTTCGGGCTACCACGTCAAACATCAGCGGCTCGTTATAGAGGGTGAGCTGCTGAGCCTGATCTCGGGAGAGCTCAAGTAAATTACCGAGAAGATGAGAAAGGGTTTCGGTTTCCAGAGCTGCATCCTGGAGAAGCTGGTCCATATCGTCCGATGATAGACGTGGGCGCTCGCTTAATATGGTATGCAGAGAACCCATAATGATAGTTAATGGCGTACGCAGTTCATGGGACACACGGCTGATAAACTCGTCTTTAAGCTGTTCTAGTTTTTTGCGCTCTGTGGTTTCAACCGTGGAAAGCGCCAATCCT
>JAZFUA010000023.1:0-3029 GCA_036446975.1 Dehalococcoidales bacterium | reverse complement strand
GATAATTGTATAATATACTATCGAAAATAAATCTTGCCCCCAATATTCACCTGTTCAAGGTTGAAGCTCCCAATGTAGCTAGAAAGGCTCAGCCAGGGCAATTTGTTATTGTCAGGGTAGATGAGAGAGGGGAACGTATTCCTCTCAGCATTGGTGGCTGGGACCGGGAAGAAGGCAGTGTCACTATCATCTTCAATGAGGTAGGGAGAACTACCAGCAAGCTGGCGGCAGTGCCGGAGGGTGGCTCAATCGCAAACTTTGTCGGTCCACTGGGTTTACCCGCCCATATTGATAAGTTTGGCACGGTGGTCTGTGTTGTCGGAGGATATTCGGTTGCCACTATCGCACCCGTTATCCGGGCTCTAAAAGAGGCCGGGAATAAAATTATCACCATTATCCGGACGCCAACCAGAGAGACCCTCTTTGGCGATGAACAGCTGAGAAATATCAGCGATCAGTTAAAGATAGTAACCGGTGATATCTCATTCGATTGCGACGGCTTTGTTATCGAACCCCTCAAAGAAATTCTTGAAAACGAGACGGTTGACCGTGTCATCACCATTGGCCCCGCTTGTGTGATGAAGCTCGTCTCGTCTACCACAAAACTATTTGGAATCAAAACAATTGCCAGCCTGAACCCGATTATGATTGACGGCACGGGGATGTGCGGCGTTTGCCGGGTTATCGTGGGTGGTGAAACTAAATTTGCCTGTGTTGACGGACCGGAGTTTGACGCCCACCAGGTTGACTGGACTACTCTTCTGGCCCGACGGTGCACTTATTCCGGCGATGTGCAATCAACAGTCCAGTATCAATGCACCACTTGCGCTCAGTGGTAAACCTGAGCAAAGGAACTATTTATGCCCAAAGTAAACCTAAACCGGACGGAGATGCCCAGGCAGGAACCTGAAATACGGGCGAAAAATTTCAATGAGGTGGCTTTGGGATACGACTCGGAGAAAGCCTTCGAAGAAGCTGACCGCTGTATCCAGTGCCCCAAGCGTCCCTGCATCGGTGGTTGTCCGGTAGGGATTGAAATCCCCGATTTCATCCAGGCTCTTACTGACCGAAACATGCCTGAAGCCGTCAGGGTACTGAAGAACAAGAATAGCCTGCCCGGCATTTGCGGGCGGGTCTGTCCCCAGGAAGCTCAGTGTGAAAAAGTCTGCACCCTGGCAGCCAAGAAGGGGCAGATAGCTATCGGCCGTCTGGAACGATTTGTGGCTGACTGGGAACAGACTCATAAAGAAGAGTTGCCATCAACTGACTCACCCTTAAATAAACCTGAGCCAAGCGGGAAAAGAGTGGCGGTGGTCGGCTCCGGTCCGGCCGGCTTAACCGTAGCGGCTGATTTAGCCAAACTGGGACACAGCGTTACTATCTTTGAAGCCTTGCATGTAGCCGGCGGGGTGCTGATGTACGGGATACCTGAATTCCGGTTGCCCAAAGAGATTGTCCAGAATGAGGTTGATTATGTTACTTCTCAGGGAGTGGAGCTTAAACTGGACTCCGTCATAGGCAAGATTGATACCGTGGACGAGTTACTGGAGAATGGTTTTGATGCCGTTTTCGTAGGCACAGGCGCCGGAGCCCCTGTCTTTTTAAATATCCCCGGAGAAAACCTTTGCGGTGTTTATTCGGCTAATGAATTCCTCACCCGGACCATCCTGATGAAAGGTTATCTCTTTCCGGAATATGATACTCCGATAAAGATAGGTAACAGGGTGGCGGTAATCGGGGGCGGCAACGTAGCCATGGACTCAGCCAGGTGCGCCCTCAGACTTGGAGCCGAGGAGGTCTATGTGGTCTACCGTCGTTCTGAGATAGAACTGCCCGCCCGCCGTGAGGAAGTGGAAAATGCCATGGAAGAAGGTATTATTTTTAAATTCCTGACAAATCCCACTGGATTTCTGGGTAGCGGCAGGGGATGGGTAATGGGAATGGAATGCATCGAGATGGAGCTTGGAGAGCCTGATGCCAGCGGCCGGCGCAGACCTGTTCCCAAAGCAAGGAGCGAGTTTGTACTGCCGGTTGATACCGTAATCGTAGCTTTAGGCAATAACCCCAACCCCCTGATTACCCAGACTACTAGCGGACTTGAAACCACCCAATGGGGCACAATAGTAACTGATGAAACAACCTGTAAGACGCTAAAGCCAAAAGTCTGGGCTGGGGGCGACATAGTCACCGGTGCGGCTACGGTAATCAGTGCAATGGGGGCGGGGAAGAAGGCCTCCGCTTCCATAGATGACTATCTCAGGGAACTACCCTGAGGCGTAAAACTGACCGGATCAGGGGGCAATATTTATCAGCTCCCAACAGGTTCAGGTGTCTTTACCTCGTATGAGCCGAAGACAAAGTCCAGGTCAGCCTGCAAGGCTGATACCTTCTCCTGAGGAAAGAGTTTCTCATCTATATCCAGCATCAGTTTGGTTTCTTCCCTGGCCGAACCCACGATGTGAACACTGATGCATTCCCCTTTGGGCTTGCCGGCTTTATCCTGAATATTGAAGGTCAATGTTCCCCGTGAAGTGAAAGAGGACGAATTACTGGCCGAGGAGTATGTTTCCATTTTGGATGTACCGATAATTACGCCCTGCTTCAAGATATAATCTTTTATTTCGGAATAGAGCAACTCAGGATTTATTTCTTTATAAGTTTTATTAACTCGCATCGTTACAATCACAACCTTCCTTATTTCGTTAATCATATTATTTAAACCAAACCTTGTCAATTATGGTACCATTCGGTTTTGGTTGGCAGCACCCTTCTGAGACCATAAACCCAATATTCCCTCACCCCCCATTATTCCGCCACCCCGTGTCATTCTTTCACCCGCCGTCATTCCGTGCTTGACACGGAATCCGTTCCTCCCTCCCCTTGTCATTGCGAGACTATTCCGCAAAAGATAAAACCTCTCCCTTTGTTAAAGAGCCTGCCCTGAGCTTGCCGAAGGGGAGATTGAGAGGGATTTTATCCTATCCCCCCTGTCATTGCCAGATCCCAACTGAGACCATAAACCCAATATT
>JAZFUA010000022.1:0-3869 GCA_036446975.1 Dehalococcoidales bacterium | reverse complement strand
ACTGGCTGGTTCCAAAACTACGTTGGGGTTATATCTCCAGTACATATCAATGGCTGGAATGTACAGGCTCCTTTCCGGGTCATGAGGGTGGACACTATGCAGCCCGGCGACACCCGGTTTGGGAGACGTCAAGTCAATTTTCCTGTCCAGGGTAAGGCCCTTCCGCGCAAAATACCTCTCCATCAGTCTGCGTAAAGACTGCGCGTCCACTCTATTCTCCCAGTACATGTGAATATGGTATATCTCCTCCTCGGTCTGCGCCAACATTCGCGTCAGCTCTTGCCACTGGTCTGATTTGAAATAATTTACTATCCCTTTGATGGTGTCTCCCTGGCTCATAATGCTGCCTCCTTTTTGTTGATTAGTGCCTCTCCATTTCGAGGTATCACAACCACGTAGTTCTCGGCTAAACCCCGCTACTCTGGAAGTTTCTCCATTCCGCCGCTTAAAAAATGCTATTCGCCTGCTTGGTAATGCCAGTATTTACGTAGAATTACTTTATCATTTGTGCCGGTAGCCAGAGGAGTATCTGTGGGAAAGCGATGAACAGGCCAAGCCCTACCACAACGAGCAGGACAAACGGAATTATCCCCCGGATTATGTCCGCCGTAACTACTCCCAATTCTTCCGGAACCGCTCCCCGACAGATAAATATGGCCGGAGCGTAAGGAGGTGTCATGAAAGACATCTGAAGGTTGACGATAATCATCATCGAGAACCAGAGAGGGTCAAAACCCAGAATTTCAGTGAGCGGCGTGATGATTGGGACCATGATGAAAACAATGCCCAGCCAGTCAATGAACATACCCAGTATAAAGGTAATGACCATAATAGCGGCAAAGGCACCCCACTTGCCTCCTGGGGTAGCCAGTATGACGTTCGCTACTACCTCATTACCTCCGGCGCCAATAAATACGCCGACGAAGGCGATAGACATAACCACGAAAAGAAATATCATTCCGCAGGACTTCACGGTGAGGAGGCCCGTCTCTTTGAGGACTCGCCAGTTAAGTCTGCCATAGATAAGAGCCAGGAGTGTGGCGACAAAAGCACCCACGCCGGCGGCTTCAGTGGGAGCCGCTATCCCGAAGAAGATGGTACCCAGCACTGACAGAATAAGAATTACCGGCGGGGCCAGCGAGTAGAGAAGCACGCTCGTTTTCTTAATGAAGGACACGGCTGTTTCTTCAGAAGGTACAGAGGGCGCAATCGAGGGCTGGACAAAACTGCGAATGGCAATGTAGCTAACGTACAGAACGGAAAGGAGAAGGCCGGCTGGAAAGGCGGCAAAGAATAGCTTTCCTACCGATATCCCGGCCATTGGCCCATAAAAAACCAGCATGATACTGGGAGGGATGAGAATACCCAGGCTGCCGCCGGCACAAGTTGCGCCGGTGGCTAAACTTTTAGCATAACCTCGTTTTACCATGGACGGCACGGCGATAATCGATAGCATCGTGACCGAGGCGGCAATTATACCGACACAGGCAGCCAGGATGGTGCCGATCAGGACGGTGGCTATTGCCAGTCCACCCCGGAACGGGCCAAGCCATAAATATAAGGCGTCATATAATTTCTCGGTTATACCGGAGCGTTCGAGCATTAATCCCATGAAAACAAACAGAGGAACTGCCAAAATGACATAATTTGACAGGACCATGAAAATACGGGTGTAAAGCAGCTGTGAAACTCCGCCTCCCCATACCATAAACCCAAAAAGTACCGCTACGGCCCCCATGACGAAAGCCAGAGGAAAACCGGTTAAAACTCCTACTAGTAATCCACCCAGCATCAGTGCGGCGATAAGTTCTTTACTTAGTTCAGGCATAGGGTTTGTTCCTTACCACGAAGTATAAGCTCCGTGTAAATACAGCTATGGCTTGAAGAAGAAGTAAACAAAATCCTATCAAGACTATGGTTCTGAATGGAGCTACTGGCGGGTAAAAGTAAGTTTCCATAAATCTTTCATTAATTACCCAGGCCCGCCACGCCCACTTCCAGGATTCTTTTATCAGGATTGCCATTAGCGGAAAAACAAAGATAAAAGTACCCACGGCATCAATAATTGCCTTCTTCCTGGGCGACATACGTGCATAAAAAATATCGACTCTGACGTGACCGTCATAGCGATGTGTATAGGACCACGCCAGCACATATATGGTACCGCCCAACATCACGGAGATATCGTAAGCCCAAACCGGTGCAGCGTTGAAGACATATCTTAATACGACATCAGTTACCACCACCAGAATCAGGATATAGCAAAACCATTTCATCAGCCCGCCCATGGAGCCACTGATGGCATCAACCACACTCAACAATCTTCTCATAGCATCCTCAAATCGCCTTTCTCATGCTTAGCAAAGTCCCCTGCTCTGAGAAATATTCTCAAAGCAGGGGACCGCAAACCTACAACCTAGAAACGTTCCCAAGTAGCTCTATAGGTACTCTGGAAGTCCCAAATGGAGTTTATCACTCTCTCAAAGAAGGGGTCCTCGGCTGCTCCTTCGTTGTAGAAAATCTTCGCCTGTATTACCAGTTCATCCACTATTTCCTGCGAAGCGGGTTCAATACGCTGGCCGTAGTCAATGAAATTCTGCATCGCTATCAGGTCCTGTTCCATCATCCAGCCATAAAACCACATGGTATTTTGGTCCATGGTCGCCTCGACTATACCTTTCATATCGTCGGGTAACGCTTGCCAGACTGATTCCGGGATGAAGTACAGGGACCAGTCAGTGGGCTGGCGAACTCCGGACATATACATGTATTCGGAAACTTCCTGCAAACCGAGAGTCCAGTCAATGGATGGAGTACTGAGTTGAGCCGCGTCAATTACTCCCCGCTGCATGGCTTCGTAGATTTCGCCGCCAGGGAGGAAAACAGTGGACGCTCCCATCGCGTTGAATATTTCTCCATCATCACCGGCAGTACGGATCTTCAATCCCTTGATGTCATCTAGCGTTACTAAAGGTACGGTGGACTGGAGGAATATCTCGGGAGGCATAATCCCACCCTGGAAAACCTTCACATCATATCCGGCAATCATCTCATGAAGTAGCTCTTTGCCGCCTCCCTGCTTCCACCAGTAAAGGGATTCCATAGGACTCAAGCCAGCGACGGTAAAAGTGAACAGACCAGCGGCGTTGAATTTGTCACGCCAGTAACTGGCAGCGCTGGTACCGAATTGTATTATGCCCCCATCCACACCGTCAAACTCTTTGGCGGCTGGTACGATGGAACCAGCGGGTTCCAGCTTGATCTTGATGCGTCCGCCGGTGTTCTTCTCAAGCATTTTGACTAACTCTACCGTTCCTTCGTACACGACATTACCGGTAGGCATGTGAGACTGGCCCAGCCATTCAAATACCTCTGCAGGTTGGGCTGGTGCTGGAGCCGGCGCTGGGGATGGTGATGGAGCCGGAGCTGGGGCTGGGGCAGGTGCCGGGGCCGGAGCAGGGGCCGGAGCAGGTGCTGGCGCTGGGGCTGGAGCTGGTGCTGCGCAAGCCGCCACCAACCCACCCACCAGTGTCACCAATACAACTAGGGCTAGTATTCCTCTTTTTTTCATTTTTCCTCCTCGTAAATTTTTCTGTTGGTTGTCCCGGTATTTCTTCTGCGATAAGCCACCACCTCCTTCATTTTCTTTTGTGGGATGAAGTCTCCTGAAATATTAAAAATGTCAAGCCCTACTACATTTCAAGTGAGTTTAGCGGCGGGATGCCACTTGCCCGATTACACCAAGGGTAGCACACGGGAGGGGCCAGCACCCATTGCCCACAAGGAATATGATTCTGTCGCCCTTGTTTCCCCTGGCAGAGCCCGCCATTAAGAAATCCTTTACTAGTAAAATATTTCATGCTACCTGC
>JAZFUA010000021.1:0-2247 GCA_036446975.1 Dehalococcoidales bacterium | reverse complement strand
AAGCGATTCTTTTCCCGGCCCTGATAACACAGACCATTGCCCTGGCGCTGCTGCCGGTAATCGGAGGCAATGGGATATGGGTCTTGATAGTCCTCTCCGGCATGTTTGCGGACGGTTTTATGTCCGTTATGCTAACCACCTTAATGGAGACGGAGGGGGTGGGGGTTACCTCTGCCGGCACGGCTATGGGACTGGTTTTCACTATGGCCCAGCTCGGCGGGGTTATTTCCCCCCCGCTGGGCAACAGCTTCGCCGGCGTTAATCCAGGCCTGCCTTTCACTGTCTGGGCGGTCTTCTCCATCCTGGCCGTGGTCACCTTGTTGTTCGTCAAGGAAACAGGCCGGAGGAACAGACCGACCTGAGGTTCTTGTCTACTGGAATCTTTCATTAATAGCTATTGAAAAACGCTTGAATACCGGAGAACCTCATAGTATTATATTATATAGAGTGATAATTATATTATCAGGTCTAAAAAACTAGATGATAGCAAAACCAGTACTTAAGCGGACACTTAAGCTACTGGTTATCCTGTTTTTACTCTATGGCTTCCTGTTAAGTATCAAGCTGATCGGCTCGTCTTTCCAGCTTTTCGGTAAAGACTTTGCCTCCCAGCTTATTGACTCTTATTCCAACCCCGTTCTCGGACTGGCCACCGGAATACTGGCTACCAGCCTTATACAGAGTTCATCTACCGTTACTTCGCTCATTGTGGGGCTGGCCGGAGGCGGCATTTTACCGATTCGAGCCGCCATTCCGCTGGTGATGGGCGCCAATATGGGCACTACCATCACGAATATACTGGTGGCGCTCACGTTTGTTACCAGGAAGGTTGATTTCAGGAGAGCTTTTGCCGCCGCAACCGTTCATGATTTCTTCAACATCCTTACTATACTCCTCTTCTTTCCCCTGGAAATTAAGTTCCACCTTATTGAGAAATCGGCCGTCTTTCTGACGGGAGTCTTCAAGGGTATGGGTGGAGTCAGCTTCACCAGCCCGTTTAAATTGATAATAAATCCGGTGGCAACGGGTCTTAAACATCTTTTAACCGATATACTGTCCCTGCCCGATGCGGCCGCGGGTACGATAATGCTGGTATTGGCGGTAACCGTGGTCATCGTAACCCTGGTTTACCTGGTCAGAACTTTGCGGGCTGTGACCAGCGCCCAGACTGAAAGCTCGGTAGATAAATATCTTTTCTCAAACGCGTTCATGGCTATTTCGCTGGGTATGATTCTGACAGCGATAGTCCAGAGCAGCTCCATTACCACTTCTCTTATCGTCCCGCTGGTAGCTGCCGGAGTCATAAGTCTGGCAAATGCTTACACTTTTACGCTTGGAGCAAACATCGGGACAACAGTTACAGCCATGCTGGCTTCCCTGGCAACGGTCAGCGTTGCTGACGGAGGGGGGGTAAATACAGTCGGGGTCACGGTAGCTTTTGCCCACCTTATGTTTAATATTTACGGCGTGATTATATTTTTACCGTTGAAGCGTATTCCCATATTCCTTGCCACCAAACTGGCCAATAAAGCAGCTGACTCAAAAAAATGGGCTTTTATATTTGTAATTTCAGTATTCTTTTTACTTCCTTTACTTGCCATTCTCCTGATAAGATAGGGAACACTAAATAAAATGTGTACCGGGAAAAGTGAGGTGATGTGAAATGCTGGCAGGATTTATGAATTTATGGAGGGGTGAACCGCTGATGAAGAGGGCGATATCGAGATTCGCCGATATGCTCAGTGGAGACGAGTTTCTATTTACCGAGGCCTGGGAGGTCCTTAAGGGGCAGAGAGTAATTGAAGAGATGAAGCAGGACTTCTATGGCAAGGATAAAGCGATAAATGAGTATGAACATGAAATACGCCGGATACTACTGGAACACTTGACTTTACGTCCAATCAGCGACGTACCCGGCTCTCTGGCCATGATGAGTCTGGTGAAAGACGCCGAGAGAATTGGAGACTACGCCAAGAATATCTTTGAGGTGGGTGTAATGATGGAGGGCAGAGGCAAGGATATGAAATACATGAAGCGTCTTTCTTCAATCCAGGCAAAAATAGCGGAAAACTTTCCTACCCTGAAAAGCGCTTTTCTTACTTCAGATGAGCCTGCCGCTAAAAAGATACTACAGGCTTACGCTCCCATTAAGGCAGACCTCAACAAGTTACTTCAGGACCTGTTTAATGAGCAACTGTCAACTCGCGAGGCGGTAGCTACCGCCCTCCTTTCCCGATATCTGAAGCG
>JAZFUA010000020.1:0-2735 GCA_036446975.1 Dehalococcoidales bacterium | reverse complement strand
ATTACATCGTCCAAAAGTACAATTTTAGTGTCATTTTATCTGGTTGTCATTCTGAGCACAGCCAGGAATCTCTGTTATTCCCCACTGAGCTCAGGCTTGCCTCCTGTTAAGAGAACGGAGAGGGGGACTAAGGGGGTGAGGTTCACCTGTGTCGAAGGTATAAAGGTATAATTGTTTCATAATGATAAAATCAACCGGAACTCTGATTGTTGCTGCCTGCCAGGTGATTATGTTATACTCTAAGCTGATTGATAACATGAGAGAGGTGTGAATTTGCCAGATACCGTTTCTATAAAACAACTACTGGAAGCCGGGGCCCACTTTGGCCATCAAACCAGCCGCTGGCATCCGGCTATGAAAAAGTATATTTTTACCAAGCGAGATGGCATCCATATCATTGACCTGGAACAAACCGCCAGTATGTTGACTATAGCTTGCCGGTTTATCACTAAGGTAGCCGCCGAGGGTGGCAAGATTCTTTTCGTCGGTACCAAAAAGCAGGCTCAAGACTCTATTAAAGATGCCGCCGAGCGTTGTGGAATGTATTATGTCAATCAACGCTGGATAGGAGGAGTACTGACCAATTTTACTACTATCCAGTCCCGCATTGACTACCTGGTTCGTCTGGAAGACCAGTTAGCCAGGGGCGAATTTAACCGTTTACCCAAAAAAGAAGCCTTAAAACTTGAGAAGAAAATTGCCCGTCTTAACCGACAGATGGGTGGTTTCAAAGAGATGACCAGCCTGCCGGCGGCCATATTTATTGTTGATCCGCCAAAAGAAAAAATAGCCTTGGCTGAGGCAAAGCGGGCCGGAATACCGGTTGTGGCAATCGCCGATACCAGTTGTAACCCTAACGAAATAGATTACCCAATCCCGGCTAATGATGATGCGATTAGAGCTGTCAAGCTGGTATGCAATAAAATTGCTGACGCAGTTATTGAAGGCACCGGCTTCCAGCAGGCAAGCCTGGCAGAAGTAGTACCTGAAGTCATCCCTGAGAAAGTTGAAACAGTGGCCACTTTCGAGTCTCCTGGTTCCATCGCCAGTGATGAATCAAACGAGGAGGAAAAGCTTGAAAATCCCGACTGATAAGTTAAAGGAATTGAGACAGCAGTCCGGGGCCGGTATTATGGCCTGTCGAAATGCCCTTCTTGAGGCTGAAGCGGATATAGAAAAGGCTCTGCAGATTCTAAAACAACAGAGTCTTTTTATTGTCGAGAAAAAAAGGGGGCGTGTTACCTCTCAAGGACTGGTCGAAGCCTATATTCATGCAGGTGGGCGCATTGGCGCCCTGGTTGAGGTTAACTGTGAAAGTGACTTTGTTGCCCTTACGGATGAGTTTAAAGAACTGGCTCACAATCTGGCAATGCAAGTAGCCGCTATGCCCCCCCAGTTTATTTCACAGGAAACAGTCCCCGAGGGAATTGTTATAAACCCTAAGGAAGACTGCCTGCTTCTTCAGCCTTACATCAAGGACCTCAACTTAACCGTTCAAGACGTAATCAATGAAACTATCGCTAAATTAGGGGAGAACATCCAGGTAAGCAGGTTTGCCAGATTTGAGCTGGGATAACAGTAAATCCTGATGAATACACCGGAAGAACGGTTATGGCAACTACACAATACAAGCGTGTTTTAATCAAACTTAGTGGCGAAGCCTTTAGTGGTGAAAAAGGCTATGGCATCGATGTTCCAACCTTAAAGAATGTTGCCCAGCAGATAAAACGCATAGCTGAAATGGGTGTGGAAATAGGGATTGTTATCGGTGGGGGTAATATCTGGCGCGGGGCAGAGGCTGAAAAGGAAGGCATGGATCGGGTAACCGCTGACTATGCCGGGATGTTAGCCACGGTTATCAACGCCCTTGCCCTCCAGGATGTATTGGAAAGAGAAGGGGTAATTACCCGGACACAGACAGCTATCGGTATCCAGCAGGTGGCTGAACCTTATATCAGGCGTCGTGCCATCCGTCACCTGGAAAAAGGCAGGGTGGTTATCTTTGCCGCCGGCACCGGTAATCCTTACATGACAACCGATACCGCCGCCGCTCTAAGAGCTATTGAAATAGAGGCTGAAGTCCTGCTGATGACAATAAATAAAGTCGACGGCATATATGATGCCGACCCACGAAAACATCCCAACGCCAAGAAGTTTGACAAGCTGACCTACCTTGAAGCATTAAATCTGCGTTTGGAAGTAATGGATTCCACCGCCCTTTCACTATGTTTGGAAAACAAATTACCCATAATTGCCTTCGGCCTCCAGGCTCCCAACAGTCTGGAAAAAGCAGTCAAGGGTGAACCTATTGGCACGGTAGTATCCTAGGAAGAAGCTATGACCAGCCAGCCTTTATCAGATATCGAAGGAAAGATGCAAAAAGCGGCTGAAGGTCTGAAACAGGACTTGGCCACCATCCGCACCGGACGGGCTACGCCCACTTTAATTGAACATCTCAGGGTGGAATACAACGGCCTGACCACTTCATTAAATCAAATAGCCGGTATTTCCGTACCTGATGCCAGACTTCTGGTTATCCAACCCTGGGACCTGGGCAGCATACACAACATTGAGAAGGCTATCCAGACATCTGACCTGGGGTTAAACCCGTCCAGTGACGGAAAAATAATTCGGATAAGTATCCCGCCGCTCTCCGAAGAACGGCGACAGGAGCTAATCAAGATCTTACGAAAACGAGTGGAAGAAAGAAAAATAATCTTACGCAACCTGAGACG
>JAZFUA010000019.1:0-3429 GCA_036446975.1 Dehalococcoidales bacterium | reverse complement strand
TAAAAGAAAAGGGGGAGGGATTAGTTTTGAAGGGGTTTCGCTACCCTGCTCGGGTGAGGAAGCTAAATCAATCCTAAATGTACTTATGGAGAGTTGGGAAAAGGAGCAGTAAAAGAAACATAAGGACAGCCTGTCCCATTTCGACAATCCCCTCTCCCTGCTTGCCAGGGAAAATAGCAGATGTATTTAAAGAGGGGAAGCCCTTCTGACAAGAAACTTCGGGCTGAAACAGAGCGTTTAAAAGGGGCAAATCCCTTTTAAAAACCATAACTCGCCTTCCTTTTGAGAAACGCAAGGGGAGCTTAAGAGGGGCTTCACCCCTTCAAAAAGGTGATTCTACTCTTATGATAGGGTTAATAATATAAAACAAAAATAGTCTGGTCACAGGACAGGATTTTGGTTGAAATCTGGAACGGTTTTATAAGCGCCATAGAGCTGATAGTCACGCTGGACGGGGAGGTCTTGCAGATAGCCGGGAGGTCGCTCAGCCTTGCCTCGACCTCGACGCTGCTGGCGTCGATTATCTGCCTGCCCCTGGCCAGCCTGATTCACTTTAAGAATTTTCCGGGTAAAAGAAGCCTGTTAAACCTGATTCAGACCTTCTACAGCGTACCCACCGTGGTCATCGGCATCTTCGTTTTCGTCTTTTTCCGCCGCATAGGGCCTTTTGGTGAGCTGGGTTTATTGTTCAGCCCGGCAGCCATAGTGATTGGCCAGATGATTCTCATCATCCCGATACTGCTCGGGCTGACCATTTCGGCCCTCAGGGGCGTTAACCAGGACATAATAGACACGGCAAAATCCCTGGGCGCCAGCAGCCTTCAGACCATGTTCCTCATCCTGAAGGAAGCCCGATTCGCCGTGATGGCGGCAGTGACAATGGGTTTTGGTCGGGCTATCTCCGAGGTTGGCATCTCCCTGATGGTCGGCATGAATATCAGAAATTTTACCCGAACCATCACCACGGCCATTTCGCTGGAGACCTCCAGGGGCGATATTGAGCTATCTATAGCCCTGGGTATGATTCTGCTTGCCATCGCCCTGATTATCAATATCGCCTTAAACAGGATACAGCAGAGGTAAGCATGCCATTATTAGAAACAATTAATTTATGCCAGAGAATAAACGGCCAGGATATCCTGAACAATATCAACCTTAAAGTTGAAGCGGGGGAGGTTTTTGCCCTGATTGGTCCCACTGGCGCCGGAAAAACCACCCTGCTCCGGCTGCTGAATATGCTCGATAAACCATCGTCCGGAAAGGTATTGTTTCAGGGAAACAATATCGGTGAATCGGCAAAAATGGGGCTGGAAATACGCCGACGGATGGCTTTTGTACTTCAAAAACCAGTCGTTTTCAATTTGAATGTTTTTGAAAATATAGCCATCGGCCTGAAATGGCGGGGGCTGGACAAACAGGAAATCCGCCGCAAAATGGATAATGTCCTTGAGATGGTCTCCCTGAACGAGTATCAGGACCGGGACGCCCGCACCCTCTCTGGTGGTGAAACGCAGCGGGTAGCCATTGCCCGGGCGATAGTCACTGAACCGGAACTGCTACTGCTTGACGAACCAACCGCCAACCTCGATCCGGCCACGGCAGCCCGGGTGGAGACGCTTATCTCCGATATAATCAAAGGTTATAACACCACAATAATAATGGCAACACACGATATGTCCCAGGGACAGCGGCTGGCCGACCGTGTGGGGGTGCTCATAAAGGGTGAAATAGTCCAGAGCGGAGACTGGCGGCAGATATTTAATACCCCTTTTAACGAAGAAGTGGCTGACCTGGTCGGCGTTGAGAACATCATTGATGGCGTAGTGGAGACAAACCAGGATAATATTGTTGATGTCAAAGTGGGACAAGCCTCTATCCAGGCTGTCTCGGACTACCCGGGCGGTAAGGAGGTCGGCGTCTGTATCAGGCCCGAAGATGTGACGCTGGCCAAATCAAAGACATCTTCCAGCGCCCGGAACTCATTCGCCGGGAAAATACAGCGCATAGTATCCTTCGGAGTACTTTCCAGAGTAGAATTAGATTGTGGCTTCCCCCTGGTGGCCCTGGTTACCAAAAAGTCGGCAGAAGAAATGGGCCTTGAAAAAGGCAAGCAGGTATATGCCAGTTTCAAGGCCACGGCCGTTCATATCATCAACAGGTAACGGAAACCAGACTGGTAAAAAGGACTGATAATGTTAGAAATAAAAGATTTATGCGTTCAGGTGGGTTCATTTTACCTGAAAAACATCAACCTGGATGTCAGAGACGAGGAATACTTTGTTCTGCTGGGTCCCACCGGATCAGGCAAGTCCGTGCTCCTTGAGTCAATCGCCGGACTGAACGCCGTTAGCAGCGGCCAGGTATGGATAAACGGCCGGGATGTAACCACCCTGAATATAGAGCACAGGCAAATAGGCTTTGCTTACCAGGACTATACTCTCTACCGTCATCTGACAGTCCGGGATAACATATCCTTCGGTTTGATGTGGAAGAACCTGAAGCCAAAGGATATTAAAAAGTCCGTTGATCAGGCAATTGAGCTTCTCGGTATCACTAACCTGCTGGAGAAAAGACCCTGGACTTTGAGCGGGGGAGAAAGCCAGAAAATTGCCCTGGCCAGGGCAATCGCCATCAGGCCGGACCTGCTGATTCTCGATGAACCCTTAAGCGCTGTTGATTCCGAAACCAAAGAGGACTATGAGAGAGACCTGAAAGAATTACACCGCCGCCTTAAACTGACCACCATCCATGTAACTCATAGTTTTGAAGAGGCGGTAGCCCTCGGCGACCGTATTGCCGTCATCAGGGACGGACAAATACTCCAGACAGGAACCCCGGAGCAGATATTCCGCCGGCCAAATTCAGAACTTATCGCCCGCTTCCTGCTGACCCGAAATATCTTTGATGGAGAAGTATCAGCCAATCACGAGGGTCAGAGTGTTTTCTCACTCGGTGGGACAGAACTGGCCGTCATCACCGACCTCCGCGGTAGCGCACAAGCCTCCATCCGACCTGAAGATATCCTGTTATCCAGAGAACCAATATCTTCGGCTACCCTTAACAGCCTGCAGGGCACCATAACCCACATAGTTGACCGGGGTTCGGTTATCTATGTTACCCTGAAAGTACCCCCGGATTTTACCTGTCTCATCCTCCGCCGTTCGCTCCTGGAAACAGGCCTGGAAGTGGGCCACCCAGCCTTCATATCATTTGAGGCAGCCGATGTAAACATCTTCAAAGGAGAGAAAGACAACAGTACCTGAGAAAGACAAAACCCCCGGAACAACAGGAAGTCTAAAAGGGACACAATGTCTCTTAAAAAACTACTTGTTTAAAGCAGCCGATGTAAACATCTTCAAAGGGGGCATCTGAGAGGGACGAAGCCCCTCTCCAAAAACCTCCCCTTCACCTTGAGAGGGGAAGGGGATA
>JAZFUA010000018.1:0-3979 GCA_036446975.1 Dehalococcoidales bacterium | reverse complement strand
AACTTCTACTCGCCGTTAACCTTAAAGCTTGTGCCACGATAGTTAATAGTGAAAGTTGTTGTCTGAAGTACTGGTGAAGAAAATGTACGGACGCTTTGTCCGGCTATACCATTTAAGAGTTTATTCTTAGAACTGAATAAATTTGATGATATAAAAAATAATTCTACATTAATTTTTTGGAGACTAAGTGAAGAAAAAATTTCTACTGATATCAGTGCTGCTCGGTATTTCCTTGGTAATCAGTGCGTGCGCTCAATCCTCAGAGGTGGAAACAAATGAGGAACATGAAGATGGAGCTTTCCGGGTAGAAGTCAGCCGAAATGGTTTCAACAATGAGGCGCAAGGCTTTCATATAGAGGTAGAGGAAGACCAGGAAGTTGAGCTTACCTTTGTCTATGGAGATAGCGATTTCTCCCAGAATAATCCCCATAATATCATTATCCCTGAGTACGGCATTGAAACCGGAATCATCGACGAAAACAATCCGGAAGTCACAGTTCATTTCACGGCGACCGGACACGGTGAGATAGCCTTTATGTGCGCGATACCTGAGTGTATTGGCCACTCCAACCTGGTCAGCGGACGAATCGTGATTGAAGAGTCCGGGCACTAAGACTAAAAAAGTATATTTAGGTGTGGACTCTTGATAAAGGAGCAGCTATGAAAAATTCAAAAAGTTACCTGGTGGCTGCCTTTGCGGTGGCCTGCTCTGTCCTGCTGATGATCGTCCTCTGGGCTGTTTATGGAGTGCTTCTTCCTGATGAAGGCGGACATGCCCATAGCGCCGGTGAGATGATTATGGCCGACGAGTTTGAAGCCAGAACTACGGAATTCATTGAAGAACATCAATTATCTGATGGCTCCGTTCGGGCTTCCCATGATGAGCCGGTCTACATTATAAGCAGTCAATATACCTTTACTCCTAATGTTCTGCGGCTCGAAGCAGGTGCTGATTACGAACTAAGGATATTTTCTCCGGATGTGGTGCACGCTTTCTCTGTGCAAATGGGCGGCACCAGCTATAACAGTGTAATCATGCCGATGTCGATTATGAAGCTTAATGTCAAACCCACAGTGCCGGGTACCTATCTCACTATTTGTAACGAGTACTGCGGCCTGGGACATGATTTTATGTACTTCACCATTATTGTAGAAGAAAGTGCTGGAGCGCACGATGATGGGGATGGCGATGGTGACGGGCACGCCAATGACGAGCAGGCAGATGGTGATGAGCATGGGGAAGAAGACGAGCATGCAGATGGTGATGAGCACCAGTAAAATTAACTTCTTGTTTCTTAACTTAACCCGTCATGAAAACAGGGACAGCGGTAATTGGACAGGAGAGTAATATGACGCTACTTCAGCAATTGAGGAAAACTCATCCCAGCGACCGAAATTTGATGGCAGCTTATGGCATTGCTGGTTTACTATCACTGGTTGGTGCCTTTACATTAGCTGCTATTTTGGTAGTAATCAGGACCCCGGCGTTCGGCGTAGATGCGGGAGAACTATATTACCGGATGTTGACCGGACATACCATCCTCGGCTTTATTTACTGGTTCGCATTTATCCAGGGTGCTCTGATGATAGCCGGGGCCACCGCTTTACGGAACGGAAGGCGCCTGTGGAGCCTCAAGCTGGGCTGGCTTGCCTTCGCCTTTACCCTTGTAGGCCTCATTCTCACCATGATTGGCGTTTTTTCCGGGGCCGAGGTATTATATACCGCTTTCCCGCCTCTGGCTGAGTCTTTCCCAACAACCCCGTTAATTTATCTGGGGTATCTTTTCACGGCTATCGGCGCTTTCCTGATTGCCTTTGATTATTTGGGAACGGTCTTTACCTGGGTGGAGAAGAAGGGCTCTATTGAGAACTGGAAGAGGATGCTCAGTGAAATACATGTCAGTACTTTTGCCGCCATTTGTGCCGTCCCGTTATTATTTTCCATTGCGCTGACCGCCTTTTTCCTGTATATTCCCGCTTTCTCATCATCCATGGGTTGGGTAGCCAAAGACGCCGTTGAGTTCCCATTAAACTTCAGGCTAACCTATCATGTAATGTTCCATATTATCCACTATATTCCAGTTATAGCAATGATCGCATCAGCCTATGTGCTGGTGGAACTCTCTACCAGTGCCAAATCGGTATACGGTAAGATTGTGAGCAAAGCGGTATTCCTACTGTTTCCAGCAGTGGTTCCGCCTACCTTTCTCTATCATCTGATGGCAGACCCCTCCATCCCGGAAAGTACAAAGCTTATCGGCTCGGCACTTTCCTTACTGGTTTGGATACCTTCTATAGTTAGCATGTTCTTGCTTTTGGGAATGCTGGAAGCAAGAATGAGGTCGGCCGGGCACAGTCTGTTCGGTTGGGTGAAGCATCTCCCTTGGAAGAATCCGGCTTTTGCTTCCCTGATTATGGGGATGGTTAGCTTTGGTATTGCCGGAAGTCTTACTTCCGTCCTTTTGCAGGAACAAACCGCCTCCCTTCTCCATGGCACCTTCGCCGTACCGGCCTATATTCATCCCATGGTGGTCGGAGCTGCCAGCCTGATTTACATGGGGGCGATATATTACGGAGTCAGCATCTTTATGCGGCGTAAGATCTGGGGGTTGACCATTGCTCGTATACAACCTTATCTGTTAACTATAGCCCTGATCATCTTTGCCTGGGCGGGTACCCTGGCAGGATATGCCGGAGTGCCTCGGCGTACCTCGGATATAAGCTATGGCGGTCTGTCTCCGGAGTCCTGGGAAACACTAATGAATGTGACCCTGGGAGTTGGGGGCAGCCTGACCTTAATTGCCGGTGTTCTTTTCTTTGTGGTTATTGGGATGACTATGTTCGTCGGCAAGAAGCTGTCTACTGAAGACGTAGCCAATGAGCTGGCTGCGATATCAGTTACTGAAAAGAGGGAGTTCAAGTACACACCGACCGCCCTGATACCCGGCGTTATCTTCGTGATAGTAGTCCTTGCCTTTACTGTCGCTGCCCTGGGAATGATAGGTGACTGGCCCATCAAGTTCGGCTAATGGTGAGTTCTTACTACCAACTTATTAAGAATAAACCAGGAGTAATAAGAGGGGGTACAATGATGACTGAGGCTACTTCAGAAGTTAATGATAATGCGGTACAAGTTGCTGAGAAGGGAACGGGCTTTCTCTTTTGGGGCTGGATAGTTGTGACAATATTAAATCTGGGTATGGTCACCGTATCACTGGCTATATTCGCACCCTAGGAGACAGAAATCTGAAACAGTTTTCTTTAGCTGAACCCTTATCCCAGGCTTTACCGGATGCAGATGTCTCCATAGGCAGTTACCTGAAGAGACGCTTCCTCTATCGATGGGCTACGGTAACTGCTTATCTGGCCTTACCAAAAATACGCTCGGCCACCCTGAATTCTCTCTCAGCGCTGCTTGGTGTGCTTCTGGCCGCCGGTAGCAGTGTCCCTTGGGGCACGGCTGCAGTATTGGCCGCATCTGTGTGGCTGGCAGCGGCCGGCGCCGGCGCCATCAATTCATATTTGGACCGGGATATAGACAGAGTTATGCAGCGGACATCCCACAGACCATTGCCTTTGGGCGTTATTCAGCCGGCTGAAAGAGCTCTTTATGCCGGTGTTTCCCTTACTTTAACCGGACTGTTAATTGCTGCGTTGTGGCTTAATTTAATGGCCACGCTATTCATTGCTCTGGGCGCAGGCGCTTATATCTTTGTTTACACATTATGGCTGAAGAGGAAAACCCCGTGGAGCATCATTATTGGTGGGCTGGCGGGTAGTTGTGCACTACTGGCTGGTTGGTTCTCAGTAACTAACAGCTTTAGTTTGTTTCCCTTGCTTTTCAGCATCTTCATCTTCCTGTGGACGCCAGGTCATTTCTGGGGTCTGGCCATCAGGACTAAAGAGGACAGCGAGCTGGCTAATATACCGACTCTCGCCACCAGATATGGTGAAAAGACGGCTACTAAATGGGCATCAT
>JAZFUA010000017.1:0-7223 GCA_036446975.1 Dehalococcoidales bacterium | reverse complement strand
TTTAAGCAGAAAAAGTTTCTTATCGGCGGGATTATTATTATTTTCGCTTTGGGCTTTCTGGGGTATACATCCCTTGTAGGAGCGTCGATCTATTATTACACTGTTGGTGAGCTTTTGGAGCAGGGCAGATCAGTATATGGTGAGAATGTCCGGGTGAACGGGAAGGTTGCCCCTGGTTCTGTGGAGAAGAGGTCTGCCGGAAGCGCACTGAGATTCGACATTATTGATGATGAGGGAGGAGAAAGCCTGTCGGTGGTTTTTCAGGGGGTCGTCCCCGATACTTTTAATGTTGATAGTGAGGTTGTAATAGAAGGCTCACTCAATTCCGGTGGTATCTTTGAGGCAAACATACTTATGGCAACCTGTCCCTCAAAATATGTGCCGGTAAGCTAAAAATAGGTTTTGGTGAAGAAATTATGGCATATGTTGGTTATATCTCTCTGTTTCTAGCTCTATTGGCGTCGATTTACTCAGCTATTGCCTATGTAATTGGGGTAACCGGAGGCCGACGTCAGGCTTTGATTGACAGCGCCAGAAACGGACTTCTGGCTGCCACGGGACTTATTTCAATATCCTCGATAATTCTAATCATTGCCTTTCTGACGCATAACTTCCAGATAGAATATGTGGCCAATTATTCCAGTAAGGATACTCCTTTTGCCTATCTGATAAGCGGCCTGTGGGCCGGTAATGACGGGTCTCTACTACTCTGGGCATGGATTCTTTCCGTATTTGCCGCCATAGTAGTCCTGCAGAAGCGTAGTGTGGGCAACGATTTGTTGCCATACGCTTCGGCCATTATTATGGGCACCCAGACTTTCTTTCTTATTCTTTTACTCGTAGTATCAAATCCTTTTAAAGAACTCGGCTTTATGCCTGCCGATGGGATGGGGCTCAATCCTTTGCTTGAGAATCCGGGAATGGTAATTCATCCACCCACCTTACTTGCCGGCTATGTCGGTTTCACTATCCCGTTTGCTTTTGCTATCTCAGCCTTGCTGAACGGGAGGCTCGGTGACGAATGGATAATTTCCATAAGAAAATGGATGCTGGTCGCCTGGCTCTTCCTGGGAATTGGTAATGTTCTGGGTGCCTGGTGGGCGTATGTTGAGCTTGGATGGGGTGGTTTCTGGGCCTGGGACCCGGTAGAAAATGCCGGATTTATGCCCTGGTTGGTAGCTACCGCCTTTCTTCACTCTATTATGATGCAGAGAAGAAGAGGGATGCTTAAAATCTGGAATATGGTATTGATTATCCTTACCTTTGCCCTTTCTATTTTCGGTACCTTCCTCACCCGGAGCGGGGTATTATCTTCAGTGCATACCTTCAATGATACTAACCTGGGGCCTTTCTTTTTAATCTTCTTGATTCTCATACTCTTCGGTTCGATAGGATTGCTTCTTTACCGTCGGGAAGGACTAAAAAGTGAAGCGGAAATGGAGTCCCTTGTCTCCCGGGAAAGCACCTTCCTGCTGAATAACCTGCTTCTGGTAGGTGCCGCCTTTGCCATCTTCCTGGGTACGGTTTTCCCGGTTATTTCCGAGGCAGTCCGCGGCACTAAGATTACGGTGGGAGCGCCCTTTTTTAACCAGGTGAACGGACCTATTTTCCTCGGGGTTATTCTGCTTACCGGGGTTTGTTCTCTAATCGGCTGGCGTCGGGCATCAATTAAGAACCTGGTCCGAAACTTCCTCTGGCCGCTGTCAGGAGCTATTGTTGTTAGCCTTATCCTGATTGTTGCCGGAGTTAGGCATGGATACGCTATCGTTGCCTTTTTCCTGTGCAGTTTCGTATTATTCACCATATCATATGAGTGGCTTCGGGGCACACAGGCCCGCCGCCGTATGAGAGGAGATAACTACCTTAAGGCGTTCTTTGGCCTGATAGGAGCCAACCGGCCCCGTTACGGCGGTTATATCGTCCATATTTCCATGATATTCATCACTGTCGGCGTAGTCGGTACAACCTTCTTCGGGACGGAAACGGACGCTACTATTAAGCCGGGCGAGACGATAGAAATAGGCAGTTATAGTCTGCTCTACGATAAGCTAGACTCTTACCCTACCGAGACTCGTGAGGTGGTTAATGCCACTTTTATCGTCTCTCACAACGGCAAAATAGTGGGTGAATTGATATCCGAAAAGTATTTTGACGAAGACTACCAGCCGGTTACCGAGGTAGCCATCCGCCCCACCTTGCTTGAAGACCTGTATGTTATCTTGCTTGGCTGGGATGGCTACCCAGAAATGCCATCCAAAGATGAGAACACCGCTTTCAAGGTCCTGGTTAATCCGCTGGTTAACTGGATTTGGATTGGGGGAGGTGTATTGCTTTTGGGGGGGCTATTTGTGTTGTGGCCTGATCGGCAACAATTACCCGTCACACGTGAACAATCGGTAGGGAGGTAATATGATGGTGTGGAGAGCCTTTGGAATTGCGTTACTTATTTCTATTCTTATGGTGACACCGGTCAAAGCGGCCGGGCCTGAATCATTTTCAGTATCCGATGTGTCTGACCAGCTTGTCTGCCAGTGTGGTTGTAACATGATTTTAACAAATTGCAGCCACATTGAGTGCGGTTCAAGGGAAGCGATGACTACTTTTATCGTCCAGGAAATGGACCGCGCCCAGACCACTCCCCAGATTATCCAAACTTTTGTTATTCAGTATGGTGAACAAGTACTGGCATCACCTCCCAAGCGGGGCTTTAACCTGGTGGCCTGGATATTGCCATTTGTGGTTATACTAGCCGGGGGAGTAGTCATTGTTGGTGCCTTAAGGAAGTGGGTAAGCCGGGGTATGGCTTATCAAACTGATGGCGAGGTTGAAGCTGAGGAGGGTGATGAAAAATACCGACTCCAGCTTGAGAAGGATCTGAAGGAATTTGCTGGAGGTGGTTTCAGATGACCATTTTTATTGCTCTGCTCTTAACTGTGCTCACCTTTTCATTCATTGCCTATCCTTTATTCAGGCGTAGATTGGTTTCAGCCGTTTCACCGGATGATGAGAAATACAGGGAATTATCCTCAAAGCGGGGCACCACTTATTCGATGCTTAAGGAACTGGAATTTGATTACCAATCAGGTATTCTAACCGAAGAGGACTACAAGGACCTGGAGGTACGGTACAAGAAAAAAGCTATCGCTATCCTCAAAGATGCCGATGGTTTGGAGAAAGGTACTGAAGTGGGGGAGGAAATAGAGAAACAGGTCCAGGCGCTACGACGGGGTAAGAGTAGCCAGAGCAAGACAGACAGGCAGCCTGGAGGAGCCTCGGAAAGGACATTCTGTACCCAGTGCGGCTCGAGAGCGCAGGAGAACGACAAGTTCTGCGCCAGTTGTGGGGCCGGCCTGAGTGCTGGAGGAAACAGTGGTTAAACCTCTTGCCCTGCTTCTGGCGATATTTATTCTGAGCTTTCCCGCCCCTGTTCTGGCAGCTGAACCGACCGGCGGGAAGATTGACGGTCAGATAGTGAACGGGACTGCTGACGGTAGTAGTGTTGCTGAGCAGGAAATTTTCCTGATAACTTATCTTGATGGTGTTGAGGAGAATAAAGAAACCACTAAATCGAGTGCCGGAGGGCAGTTTGTCTTTGATGATTTGTCATCTGGACCCGGCTATAACTACGAGGTTATGCTGACCTACCAGCAAGTGGAATATTACAGCGAGAAGCTGAACTTTGATGAAGGAGAGACAGTAAAATCCGTTGAGATTACTGTCTATGATGCCACAACCAGTGACGAGTCAATCAGGATAGACGCTGCCCATACCATCATATCTTTCGGGGAGGATGCCCTCAAGGTGATGGATTATTTTATGTTTGTTAACGATACTGACCGAGCCTATATCGGTTTAAAAGAAGTCAACCCTGAAGGAGACCGGGAAACATTAGGATTTTCTCTGCCCGCAGAAGTCTTCGGATTGGGACTCGGCTTTGGGCTGATGGAGTGTTGTGTTGTCGACAGCGCCGAGGGTTTTTCCGATACTATGGCTGTTCTGCCCGGGGTTAAGGAAGTGACCTACACCTATGGGATTAACTATGATTCAGGGGCTTATGTATTTTCCCGAAAGATAAACTACCCGACATCCAGCTATGAGTTCCTGGTTCAAGGAGAAAACACCCGGGTTGCCAGTGACCTGTTAATAGTGGAAGACCCGTTAAACATTGAAGGTGCCAGATATAATTACCTTACCAGTGGCGAACTTCTTCCAGGTGACACCCTGATAGTCCAGCTCTCCGACCTGCCGGAAAGCACTAACCAGGGGGCTATTATCTGGATGTTAGCGGCGGTGATATTGCTTGGCCTTGGTTTCAGCTTTGCCTACCTGGTAAAAAAGAGAAAATTCCAGCCTGTAAGCCGCGAAGACAGTCCTGAAGAGGTAAGACAAAGATTCCTCATTCAGCTTGCTCAGTTGGATGATGATTTTGAGAGTGGTGAAATCGCGGAAGAGGATTACAGAAAGTTGCGGGCTGAGGGTAAAATTCATCTGGTGGAACTAATGCAAAGAGCCAAAGATGAGAAGGGTGGCAGGTAATGGCCAAAGCCGGTTCTGTTTCTCAGGATTACGCAATCGAAATCCGGGAGCTTACCAAATCTTTCGGGCATAACCGTATCTTGAGAGGGATAAACCTTGAAATCAAACAGGGTGAATCCATTGTTATCTTCGGGCCCAACGGGGCAGGGAAAACTACCTTAATTAAAGTCCTGGCTACAATTATAACTTTGTCCTCAGGGAAAGTAGTGATTGATGGCCTGGATATTAAGGACAGGGCTGAAGAAGTCCGGCGGCGTATTGGCGTAGTTACTCATCAGACTTTCCTGTACCAAAACCTGACTGCCTATGAAAACCTGGAATTCTACAGCCGTATCTATGATGTACCCGAGCTTAAGAAGCGAATTAACGAGGTAATGGAGATGGTGGGGATGATATCTCGCCTCCACCAGCGGGTGGGTACTCTTTCCAGGGGTATGCAGCAACGGGTGACCATTGCCCGTTCTCTGCTTCACAATCCAGCCATAATGCTGCTGGACGAGCCGGAAACGGGACTGGACCAGCAGGCAACCTCTATGCTGTGGGATGCGATGCAAACTGATGGGCAGAAGAAACGCACCCTTATTTTTACTACCCATAACCTTGAACGGGGTTTTGAAGTGGGCGAGCGTTTACTGATTTTAGATAAGGGTCGGATTGTTTATGAGGGGTCAAGACAGGTTTTGGACCTGTCTGCTTTGGAAAAAGCCTACAAATCAAACACGATGGTTAGCGCATGAGATTTTGGCGTAATGTAGCAGCCATAACTTGGAAAGACGCACTTGCCGAGATGCGAACCAAGGAGATTGCCTCGGCAGTGCTGGTGTTTACTCTTCTGGTGATAATCATCTTTAACTTTGCCTTCGGGGTAAATCAGGAGGTGGTCAGGTTGGTGGCTTCAGGGATGCTATGGGTAACCTTCGCTTTTGCCGGAGTGCTGGCCCTTAACCGTGCTTTTATTGTGGAGAAGGAGGAGGGTTGTCTCGAGGGCTTGATGGTGGCTCCGATAAGTCGGGAAGCTATCTATGTTGGCAAGATGTTGGGGAGCCTGTTTTTTATACTGGTTATAGAAGCAATTGCCCTGCCTGTTTTTGCCTTCTTTTTCAATCTTAATGTCTTTTCGCTTCAATTGGTTGTCATTACTATTCTAACTACAATAGGTTTCGTAGCTGTCGGCACCCTCTTTTCAGCCCTGGCTGTGAATACCAAGGCAAGGGAAATGGTGTTGCCCATTCTATTCCTGCCTATCGTCATTCCCATAATTATCAGCGCCGTTAAGGCGTCAGAATTAGCCCTTTCCGGTGAATCGTGGAGTAGTCTAACCTCCTGGCTTCAGATAATAGTAGCTTTTGATGTTATTTTTCTGGTGGTATCATTCCTGGTCTTTGCCTTTGTTATCGAAGAATAGGAACAATGAAGAAGAGAAGATGAAGGAGACAAGATAATGAAAAGAAATATCCTGCTCGGGGTGGGGTTTGTGCTGATGCTGGCGAGTCTGTATCTTGTCTTCGTCTATGTTTCCACCGAGAGACAGATGGGGATTGTGCAAAGAATCTTCTACCTGATGGTTCCCGTGGCATGGCTGGCCCTGCTGTCTTTCTTTATTGTCTTTATTGGTAGTATATTCTACCTGGTAAAGAGGGAAAACAAGTGGGATATTCTGGCCCATTCTTCAGCTGAGGTAGGCGTTGTATTTACCACCCTGGCTCTTATCACCGGTTCTATCTGGGCGAAACCTATCTGGGGGGTATGGTGGGACTGGGGGACTCCCCGGCTGACTTCCACTCTGATACTCTGGTTTATTTACCTCACTTATTTTATGGTGCGCTCGTTTGCCAAGGAAGAATCACAGGGTGCCAGATTTGCTGCCGTAGTGGGTATTGTTGGCTTCGTTGATACCCCCATTATCATTCTGGCTACTACCCTCTGGCGGGGGATGCATCCCGGGCCATTGATATTCCAGGGCGGGCTGGCCCCGGACATGCTTTTGACACTTCTGGTCAGCATTGCAGCTTTCACCGTTTTGTATTCCATATTGCTGATTCAGCGAATCTCGATGAAGAGTATCGAGGTTGAAATAACTAGATTTAAGGAATCGGGCAATTAAAATGTGCTCTCGGGGAGGTAACTGAAAATGGAAAATGGCGGCTTTATATTTAGTGCGTTCGGTATAGTTTGGGCGGTTGTTTTTGGTTATGTGCTCATTTTGTTAAGCAAGCAGAGACAGCTAAAGCGGGAAATTGACTCACTGAAGGAGACATTAAAAGAAGGGGGGGGCGAACGCTAGGAAGAAGATTATTTTATACTCTCCGGCAGACTTATTAATCAGGCGAGAAAAGAAAGCTGGAAAAGATGCGGTTAGACGACTTCAAATTTTAACGAAAGAAAGGAGTTGAAGTGCAAGAAAAGGGTAAAAGCTTAAGCAGGCGTGATTTTATCAGAAAGTCAGTGACAGGGATGGGATTAATGGTCGTATTATCATCCCCGCTGACTTTTTTATTGAAGCGAGCCAGGGCAAAAAACACTATTTCAGGGGCGGCAGATAATAGTCCCGGAACAGCGGGTATCGGAGAGAAGCTGCGTGCCTGGTGTATGGTCATCGATCTGAAGAAGTGTGAAGGATGTGTCACTATTAATGCGGCGCCCCAGTGTACTCAGGCCTGTACTGCTATGCATTATGTGCCTAAAGG
>JAZFUA010000016.1:0-3181 GCA_036446975.1 Dehalococcoidales bacterium | reverse complement strand
GCAGAAAAAGGAGCTGACCTACAGACTGACTACTGTCGAGCAGGCATCGTCCCGGGGTGGCTTTTCCATCGGAGGAATATCACCCTTTTTCGGCGTGGTATTTATGCTCTGGCTCTTCTCTTCGATGAGGAGACGCCCGGTAAGAAGGCGACGCTAATAATAAAAAACCCGCATTCCGGCAGGTACCAGTCTTTACAGATGGGAATTTAAAGATTATCTCTTGTGGTTGCTCTCTTGGTTATTGCCTTCTCGCATCTCCTATACCGCTTCTTCTCGAGATTTATTTTGTCATTTTTAGAAAGCCGGTGCCTGCATCCGGGGAACTATTTTATCCGGTTCCTGCTGCTGTTCGGTAATTAGTATATCCGGCTGGTTAGGCTTACCCTCTAATTTCTTAGTAAGAATAACACCTTTTCTCGATTCTGTTTAAGAGGGCACCTTATTCAGAGGTCATGAACCGTCGTAGGACCAGTCATGCATATTGACAAACTGAGGCGGTTGGTGACCAAGTATTTGTCTGATTGAGATAATTTCTCCCAGGTGGAACCAGGTATGAGAGATGTGGCGGACCAGGAGAGCGCCCCCGTTCTCACCCCGGGGTGAAGAGAAGGGGCCCTGTAAACTTTCCCTGGTAGCGGCCTGGAGCCATACATCAGCCTCATCGCAGGAAGCCTGCCATAGCGCCATCACCTCTTCCAGGGGTGGCTGTGAAGCTGGATTGCCGAATCCAAATTCCCGGTATCGGGGATCAGCCTTCTTATCTTGGGGCCAGTCTACGAAGTATGTGTGCTGTTGATTGGCCACATGCCCGATAATCCAGCTGATACAGTTCATCGGCTCAATACGCTTGCGGGCATCTTCGTCACTCAAGTCCTGAAGACCTCTCTCGAATTCCTTCCTGGTTAGTTGCTGTATCTGTGCAAGTATATGCATTTCATTCCTCCAGATTACCAAAACAGACATATTCGAAGAACGGGGCTCTATCCGCTGACCAGCAGGCGTTTCTCTGGGCTGAACAAGTATACTCTCCGGGTTAAGAAAACAAATTGTGGGGTGAGTGGAGGGATTTGAACCCTCGATATCCAGGGCCACAACCTGGCGCCTTAGACCACTGGGCTACACTCACCATAATCCGCCTTCGTTCGTACCTGTGGCAATGACTATTATAACCAAAAGAAGGCACTGGTTTCAATTGTGCTTACAAATAATTCTCCTGAATCGTATCATTCACTGATTTACTCCCCTGCCTCTAGGAGCTTGCATCTCCTTAATGTATAATAAAACTGAACATTCAGGAGGCAGAATGTCTAAAATACTCAAGATAATTAACATTATTGCCATAGTAATCATGGTGCTGTTCTTGGTGAGTATATTAATGATGCCCTACCCGGCTAATATCATTCTGGGTGGTTTAATCCTGATTAGCTTCATCTTGATTCTTGTCAACGACCGGATGACCAAAAAAAGAGAAAAAGAAGAAGCGCAGAGAGATGAATACACCATAGATAAGGAGGGATAGCTTATGGCTGGTGGCCTTGAAGGTATGAAGGTAGTGGATTTGTCCCAGATGGTAGCCGTACCCCTGACGGCCCGGCTGCTTGCCGATTTCGGAGCCGATGTAATTCACATCGAGCACCCTGTCAGGGGTGACACCTGCCGCACACTCCAGGATGCGGCGGCCAGACGGGTTGGCGCCCCGGTGGATGATGTTGCCCCCTACATCTGGGAGCACTACAACCGTAACAAGAGAAGCATGACTACGGATGTAAGCCAGCCAGGCGGCCGCCAGATTATCTACCGGATGTTGGAGACAGCGGATGTTTTTCTGACCAATATGAGACCCTCTGAACTGGAAAGATATCACCTGGAATACGATACCCTGAGTCAGCTCAACCCGAAGCTTATCTACGCTTCTCTGACCGGTATGGGTAAAAAAGGCCCGGATAAAGATTTACCCGGTTATGACCATACTATCTACTGGGCCAGGGCCGGATTTTCTCACAGGCTGGCCCGGAAAGGGCAGGTTGTCAGGGGCTTTGTCGGGGCTTTCGGTGATAATGTCGCCGCTGTCGTCCTGGCCTACGGGGTAATGACCGCCCTCTACATTCGTGAGAGGACTGGAGTAGGGCAGGAAGTGGATGTGAATTTATTGCACACCGGGATTTTCCATGATGCCTGGGATGTAACCGCAGCTCTGGTCAACGGGCGCGATACACAGATGCTGGACGGGACTGAGGTTGGCGCCATGCTGAATGCTTACCGGACTAAAGACGACCGCTGGTTGCGTATCGGTTTCACCCAGCCGGACCGCTACTGGTCGAGGTTTTGCCGGGCTCTGGAACGGGAAGATTTGGAGCACGACCCCAGGTTTGAGACAACTGAGGATAAAAGTAACAACAATGCCGCCCTGGTGACTGTCCTGGGCGAGGTCTTTCGGGGCAAGACTTTGGACGAGTGGAAGGCTCGTTTGGGTAATGACCTGCCCTGGGCGCCCTGTCAGAATATTCCTGAGGTCTGTAATGACCCCCAGGCCAGGGAAAATGATGTCTTTGCCACCTACGAGCACCCTGCCTATGGACGGATGGAAGTGGTGACAAACCCGGTTCATTTAAGTAAAACGCCGGCTGAAATAAGAATGCCGGGTCCGGAACTCGGTCAACACACCGAGGAAGTTCTCCTGGAGTACGGATATACCTGGCAGGACATTGCCGAGCTAAAGGATCAGGGCATAATAGCCTGAGGCAGGTTTCCGGAAGTGTCTGGTGAATTCAGATAGTCTGTGGACTTGGGGACAGCCATAATCGGAGTATAAGTTACGTCGGTAGATGAGAACAGGTCTGATTCTCACCCACTTAGCTCAGGAGTATTATTATTGGTGAAATATTAATCTCTAAATCTTGAAAATCTGGCTCAGCAGCTTTTCCCGGGGGAGAATCTTAGCGGGCCGGTATATGAAACCGGTCGGAGAATACTGCTTTAGCCAGATTGAACTTCCTGATTATGAGTCCTGAATGCCCACGTCCTTAATATAATCAACGGCATCCTGGACGGCTATTATCTTTTCGGCATCCTCATCAGGAATCTCGACTTTCTTTGATGAGTCGCTAAATTCCTCTTCCAGGGACATTATCAGTTCTACCAGGTCGAGTGAATCAGCTCCTAAATCATCAACAAAATTAGC
>JAZFUA010000015.1:0-6896 GCA_036446975.1 Dehalococcoidales bacterium | reverse complement strand
CTACTTCTGTCTGAAGATGGTAGATGAATCGTCGTACTTCAGAGATACCGATATCACTTATGGATTGAGAAATATCGTGGCTTTTCAAATACCGGGAGAAACGTTTCAGGTTAGAGGAATACCAGTCGATGGTCTTTTTACTTCGGCCCTCAGTAGTAAGACAGTGAATATGATTTTGTATCAGGTCTTCAAAAATAGGTTCGGTCAGACGCAATGTTTCCCCTCCTTTTTTCACGAATCAGGTGCTCAAATGGGGCTGAAAATTCGGGAGTTTCGCGAAAAGAGAAGGGGATTAGCTTCAAAAATGGGGTTTGGTAGGCCGTACAGGTCTCGAACCTGTGACACCCTGATTAAAAGTCAGGTGCTCTACCAACTGAGCTAACGGCCCATATATCCAGACCAGTCTAACAAATCCTGGTGTCTGCCGCAACCTGTAGAGCCAGGTAAGTTTACTATTAACTTTCAGCCAGTTTTTCTTCTTTCCGATTTTCTCTGGATAGAATGGTAGGGGGTTATTTCGTCTTTACAAGTCCGGTGTTAATACTGTATTCTAGCTTTGAAAAAGGGCAGGAGGAATCAGGTTGTATCAGGCACCAAGGGGGACTTCGGATATTCTGCCAGAGGAGCAGGTGTACTGGCGGTTTGTAGAGCAGAAAGCGGCTCAGGCCGGTTTGCTTTACGGATATCAGCGTATTGACACCCCGATGTTTGAGGATACCACTCTGTTTACCCGCACCACCGGAGAATTTACCGATATTGTCCAGAAAGAGATGTATACCTTTGATGACCGGGGAGGTAATAATCTGACCTTGAAACCGGAGGGTACTCCGCCAGTGTGCCGGGCCTATCTCCAGCATGGTATGTTTAACCTGCCCCAGCCGGTAAAGCTCTACTATATTTCTCCTATTTTCCGGTACGACAGGCCCCAGGCAGGCAGGTATCGCCAACACCACCAGTTTGGCTGTGAGGCTATCGGCCTTGATGATCCGACCCTTGATGCTGAAGTTATTGATCTCGCCTGGCAGTTCTATCGCTCCCTGAACCTCCGTCACCTTTCACTGCAGCTAAATAGTATCGGCTGCAAAAAGTGCCGGCCGGACTATTTAGCTGCTCTGACCAGCTATTATGCTCCCCATATTGAGGAGCTGTGTTCGGATTGTAAAGTGAGACTGATTAAGAATCCCCTGCGCTTGCTTGATTGCAAAAAGCCTTCCTGCCGGCCGGTAGCTGATTCAGCTCCCCAAAATATAGACTATCTTTGCCGGGAGTGCGCCGAGCACTTTTCTCAATTAAAGAAATACCTGGGCTTGCTTGATATCCCTTTTAAAGTGAATCACAGTCTGGTGCGCGGATTGGATTACTATACCAGAACAGTATTTGAGATCCAGCCTGAAGCAGGGGGGAGTCAAAGCAGCCTTGGGGGTGGGGGAAGATATGACGGGCTGATTGAGGAACTGGGCGGTAAGCCCACGCCGGCGGTTGGTTTCGGCCTTGGTATTGAACGGATGATACTAAATCTGAAGGAACAGAAAACAGCTATCCCTCCAGAGATAAAACCCCAGGTCTTTATTGCCCATATGGGTGACGAAGCCGGGGATGAGGCAATAAAGCTGGCAGCCGAATTGAGGCGGGCCGGCATCGCAGTTATAGAAGCAATCGGCGGCAGGAGCCTGAAAGCTCAATTGAGACAGGCGAACACTCTGGCCGTTCCTCAGGTGGTGATTATAGGTGATGAGGAAGTAAAGACGGGAACTGTGATTTTGCGGGATATGGCTGATGCCCGGCAGGTGACCGTACCTCTGGCCCAGTTGCAAAAATTGCTGAAGTAATTTCTTCGGGATGGATAATTAATGCGCCTTGCAATTATTGCAGATATCCACGCTAATCTGGCAGCATTTAAAGCGGTTTTGGAGGACATTGAGCACCAGAGAGGAGTGGAGAAGATATGGTGCCTGGGAGATGTTGTCGGCTATGGTCCTGACCCCCACGAGTGCATTGAGACTCTGCGCCAGACTGACCATGTTTGCATCGCCGGAAATCACGATTTGGCAGCCATCGGCAAGATTAGCACGGCTGAGTTTAATCCTGATGCGGCGGCTGCCAGTCAATGGACGGCCCGGCAGTTGAATTTGGCGGATGTAGAGTATCTTGAGAACTTACCTCGGGTAATTGAGGATGGAGACTTTACTCTGGTGCACGGCAGCCCCAGGGAGCCTGTATGGGAATATCTGGTGTCAAACAGCGTAGCTAGGGAAAACTTCGCTTATTTTAAATCACAGTTTTGCCTGGTGGGTCATTCCCATGTACCCCTGATATTCAGCCAGGATGAAAATGGCGTCTTTACAGCCGGTCGATTCCTGATGAATGTCAAGCTTTCCATGCGCAGCAATAGACTGATTATCAATCCCGGAAGTGTGGGACAACCGCGGGATGGCGACCCTCAGGCCAGCTATGCCATATATGATAGCCGGATCGGGATTGTTAACCTCTACCGGGTTTCCTATGATATCCGAGCTACTCAAGACAGGATGGTAGAGCGTGGATTACCTATGAGATTAGTGGCACGGTTGAGCCAGGGAGCCTGACTGAGGGCTAGCCTAATTTTTTACCGCAATCCCGGCAGGTTACCACCGGGGGGAAATAACTGGTTATGGTCACCATTTCTTTCAGTGGCTTATGTTTCTCGCAGAACTTGCACACAAAAGTAGTTTCTTTTGTTTTTGGTTCTATTTGCTTCTCTGTTTCGGATGTCATTTCACGTCCTTCATTAACTTCTAAGGCTTTGCAGGCGGGTAATTCTCCGGGAGTTAACTCTTTTCATCGGTACTGTTGGTTTTAGCTTCGTCCTTTGTACTGGCAGTTTTGGCTTCGTCCTGTGTGCTGCCGGTCTTGGCTTCATCGGTGCCGTTTGCAGGCTCTGAGTGACCATGATTACCCCGGTAGTCGGTGGTATAAAACCCGGACCCTTTAAAAATTATTGGCACTGGTGAGAAGATACGCCGTGCTTCGCACTGGCATTTTGGGCAGGAAACAGGGCTATTATCGGTAAAGCTTCGTCTTTTGTCAAAGCGCCCGGAACAACTGGGGCACTCATATTCGTAGATGGGCAATCCTTTTTACCTCCAATCGTCGGAATAATAAAAAATTAGCAATCTTCTTCCTGGACTGCTAACTCATTTTAACCTAAGAGCGGAGTTATCGTCAAGATTTTTATACCGGGCATTTCTGAATCAAGGGGACAGGCAGCGGAATCAGACGATTCTCCAGTCTTTATAGCCCTGCTGAATGACTGCCAGGTAATCTGCTGAAGGCCTGGTTTCTTCTGACTGCCCGGTTTTGATATAAGTTATCACTTCATGAGGTTCGCTGTCTTCATCAAATACAGTTGCTCTCAGCCTGTCATAGCCAGTTTCGTGCCTGTCCAGCTGTTTCATCTCCAGTTCGGAAACATCGTAAACCGCTCCGATTACTTTCTCTCCCCGGTTGAGTCTGATAGTGGCCTTTCCACCTCTCAGTTCTCTGGACCAGCCGGTAAAGACCAGTTGATAGTTGGGGAGGGTGGCTTTAAACAGGGGCTTGCTTTCAGGACACCTCTGCTGCATCTGTTTCCGGTTTAAATTTGAGCCATAAGCAAAATAGTGCATAAATAAATCCAGATAAATCGACCTTTCAGGTTTCCTGCATTTTACTCTACATCCCAGCACCAGGTCAAAGTAAGTTTAGATTTGCATTACTGGAATTATGAGCGTAGAATATATGCGCAAGATGGAAACTTTGTGGAGAAGTCAGAACCCTGTGGTGGGGGTCTTTTCCTTTATCTTTTTTCTCTTCCCTCCCCTCCCCTCCCCACCCATACCTTTAGCATTGTAAATCCCTTAGTGACGCGTGGGGAAATACGGATTTATTGAATGAATAATGATTTAAGCAAAGATGATGACCCGGGAGCGGATTACGGGGCGGATAGTAGGCCAACAAAGTCCCCGCGAAAACTTCAAACTTTCAATTCCTTGAAAAACCCGATATATCGTCTATACTTTTTGGGCATGCTTGGCCAGCGGGCCTCAATGAATATGCAAATGATGGCCCGTTCCTTGCTTATCTGGCGTCTGACCGGCTCGGCAGCCATCCTGGGGGTGATGTCTTTTTTCAATGCTTTGCCCATGCTCGCTCTGTCCCTTTTCGGCGGGGTAATCGCTGACCGGGTGCATAAGAAATACGTCCTGGTCGCCGGCCTTGTTGGCTCGGGACTGGTATCCCTGGCTATAGCTCTTGCCCTGACAATGGGTTACCTCAGCGCCGACCGGGCCGGCTCGTGGTGGATTTTGGCAGGGGCATCCTTATTCCAGGGAAGTATAATGGGTCTGATGATACCCTCACGGCAGGCCATCATTGCCGAGATTGTGGGTGAAGAGGAGCTGATGAACGCCATATCCCTGGATAGTCTGGGGATGAATACGCTCAGGTTAACAGCTCCGGCCTTAACCGGATTCCTTATCGATGCCTTTGACTTCCAGGCTGTCTACTATGCGATGACTGGTATGTATATTATGGGTACGGTCTTTATCGCTTTTATGCCCCTAACCGGTAAAATTGTTGTCCGGGGCGGTCGTATGATAGCTGAAATAGCCGAGGGATTTAGATATATCAGGCACCGAACCACTATTCTTTTAATACTGCTTTTCACCCTGCTGGCCGTTTTCTTCTCGATGCCTTATATGATGATGATGCCTATCTTCGCCGACAGTATTCTCAAAGTCGGCGCTACCGGGATGGGGATGCTGATAAGCGTTGGGGGTCTCGGCGCTATTACCGGTTCACTGATTTTTGCCTCCCTGCCCAACAAAAAGAGGGGTTTAATGCTGCTGGTCAGCAGTCTTCTTTTAGGAATAGCCCTGGCCAGCTTTTCCGCTTCCAGCTCATGGCCCCTCTCTCTGACACTGATGGTATTTGTCGGGCTGGGGCAGACGGGGCGAATGACACTGGGTAATACTCTGATACAATATTACGTAGACGATGAATACAGGGGAAGGGTAATGAGCATCTATATGATGGAATTTGGCCTGACCAGTTTCGGTACTTTCGCGGCCGGCCTTATGGCTGAAGCGGTAGGAGCCCAGTGGGCTCTCGGCAGTTTTGCTACCGTGCTCGTCATCGTGTCTCTGCTGGCATTAATTTTCGTTCCCAGAATTAGGAATCTGGATTAGCTGTTTTATGCTGGAGTTATTAGATGGATAAGCGTCTGAATGAATACAGGAGTGAGGGAAGTAAACCCCGCTTTGGTCTCCAGACTTTTCGCTCCTTCAAAAACCCGGTATATCGTCTCTACTTCGGGGGTATGCTGGGCCAGATGATATCAATGAATATGCAAATGCTGGCCCGTTCTTTGCTTATTTATCGTCTGACCGGCTCGGCAGCCATCCTGGGAGCGATGAGTTTTGCAAATGCCATCCCAATGATTGCGCTGTCACTCTTCGGTGGAGTAATCGCTGACCGGGTGCAAAAGAAATATGTGCTCCTCATCGGCCAGTCAGCCTCAGCCCTTATCTCACTCAGTGTTGCCATCTCTTTAGCTACCGGATATCTCAGTGTTGGACACGCCGGCTCCTGGTGGGTGCTGGTGGTGGCTTCCCTGGCACAGGGGACGGTTATGGGCTTGATGATGCCATCGCGGCAGGCTATTGTCCCCGAGATTGTAAAAGATGAAGAGGAACTGATGAATGCCATATCCCTGAGTTCCATGGGGATGAACACTCTGCGTCTCTTTGCCCCGGCATTAACCGGTGTGCTTATTGATACTATCGGTTTTGAGGCCGTCTATTATGTCACAACCGGGTCCTATGTTATGGCGGTGGTGTTCATCTCATTCCTGCCTTTGACCAGCACGATAACACTCAGCGGGGGTGGCGCCATAGATGATATAAAAGAGGGGCTGAGATATCTCCGGAAGGAGATTAATATCATGCTTATACTTGGCTTTAGCCTGGTTATGGTAGTGCTCAGTATGCCCTATATGCTGCTGATGCCTGTTTTCGCTGAAGATGTTCTTAAAGTAGGTGCTACCGGAATGGGGGTTTTAATGAGTGTTTCGGGTGGTGGCGCTATGGCCGGTTCTCTTGTCCTGGCTTCGTTGCCAAACAGGAAACGGGGTCTGATGCTGATGGCCAGCGGTGTCCTTATGGGTTCGGCTCTGGCGGCTTTTTCCTTCTCAAGTATATGGCCGCTATCTCTTACCCTGGTTGTTTTTGTTGGTTTGGGGCAGTCGGGGCAGATGACTCTGGGTAATACCCTGATTCAATATTATGTTGATGACCAGTACCGGGGACGGGTAATGAGTATCTTCTTTATGCAGTTCGGTTTGACCAGCTTTGGCGCTTTTGTTGCCGGGCTGTTGGCTGAAAAGGTAGGAATACAGATTGCGGTTGGTAGTTTTGGATTGACCCTCGTTGCCCTCTCCATATTGGCAATAATATTCTTGCCTAGAATACGGAATCTGGACTAGCTCCGGTTACTGGCTGGTATCGATTAGCCCTGGAGCAGAACCTCTCTTATCTTGTCAGCGTAGGCTTCACTCTCCCCATCATCAGTGACCAGTTGAATCTGGTCGGGTGAATTTACCCCCAGGCCAAGTTCGGCTGCCCGGGCAATCTGGTCCTGTTCGAATATCGGCCCCTTGCTTACTTCGGGAGTAGTGCCCAGCGAGCGTAGAATAGCCACTCCAACGGCGTCAATTGCTACCCTGTCACTGCCAGCCAGTATTACTCCGGCCTGCACCAGCGTGCCCCTGGCCGGACCGCCATCTACAAAGGCATCCACTCCGTCCAGCACCACCAGGTCAGGTGAGTAGGCGGTGTTTATTTCGGCTATTAGCTGTCGCTGGTAAGGAGAACTGTGTAGTT
>JAZFUA010000014.1:0-14377 GCA_036446975.1 Dehalococcoidales bacterium | reverse complement strand
ACCTTTCGTTAATTATCATTCTTATGATGTTAAAAAGGTGCTTAACCCCACAATACCAGTGATAAGAACGGCAGTTACTATGGACCCCTTTTTTAGCTTTCCTATATTCCACCGCAGACTGTTTAATCTCCGGGACAGGCCACTAAGTTGAATGGCATCCAGCATGAAGAAAATACCGACGATGTTTGCCAGAACCCCAACTATTATAAACAAAATCTGGTAGTTGGCAAAAAAAGCGGTCAGTCCGGACAGACCCAGAACAGGCAGAACATCCGCAACATGATGAGCGCAGCAGGCTACCATTGAACCGGCAGAAACACTGCCTGAGGTGGCCACACTGGTGGTGGTTGATACCTGGCGCTGCCGCAGGCCATGTCTCAGGAAGGAAAAAAGCCCGGCCTGAACTCCGAACCCACCGGCCAGGGCGGCCACCCAGTACCAGAGGTCAACCGTCCGGCTGATGGCGTGGTCAAAACCTTCTGCCCAGGTGATAATTCCCACATAAACTGACAGTAACAGTATGGCAGCTCCAATACCGGTAAGTATGTGCCTTTTCATCGCCCACCCCGGGGTTCCAGGCTCACAGGTCTTTTTATAAATCCCATTTCAATACTCTTTCATCAATACCGGCGATATCATGAATCACCATCTCTATATAATCAGCAGTTCCCTGGCTGAGTGAAAGGGGAACGGGGAAATGGATAACACCCTGACGGTGATGACCCCCGGGGGCTGAGTCCCAGGAAGAAGGGTTGTATTCATTCCCGGCATCATCCCTGAGTATCACCAACTCCGCCAGGTCATAGTTATCCAGGTCCACCACATGGGTATTCATAACAATGTGGAATATTAGAGATGCATCATCTGTGGAGACCCATTCCACATCGATAGTGACCTCTCCACCACTGTCAGAACGGATTATTCCGTCGGCGGGTTTGGATGAGGAATCAGCCTGTCCTTTCTGCGAAGACTCGAAATTGGTAGAGCAACCCAGGCCGGACAATGTCAGTACGACACCAATTAATGCAAATATAAAAAACTTTACAGGGTTAGTCATATTTTTGCCTTTCGCAATATTTTTTATCATTTTTAAAATCCACACTTAATAAAAGTTATGCAGGAAAGTTTACGGGCAGTGGAATAGGGAATCGAGGAATATTATTGGAAATAATGTGAATGAATTATTGGCTAGACAAACCGGGGTGGTCTCTTTAGTGATTCTATTACGGCCGATTTAAAAAAAGGATGGTGGAGATGAACCTCATAGATGAGGATAGATGTTAACAGTAGAGGGAAGATAGCCAGAGAAATCTGACCGCAAGAAGGCATAAGGCAGGAGCCCGCCAATGCCAAACAAACAGCCAGACCTACTGCCAATATAATAATTATAGTAATGATAACCGGTTTATCTGAGGATATGTACATTCTACTTCTCGAATACATAGAAAATGATATCATGTCGATAAAGGTTCGTCAATTTTACAATAACAAAGAAGCGATTTTTAAGCAGCCAAAAGATTGTACTATTCTTTAAAATAGAGTTACCGGGATTGGGCTTGCCCTTTTACTGCATTGTCCTACCCTACTCCGACCAGTACTCAGTGAGAAAGAGCACCAGATAGGGTTTCAATCCTTCTTGCTGAGCACGTAAAGCCAGTTCTGCAGCATAGTTTAGCTTAGATTCGCCTTTATCACCGAATCAGGTTGGGAGGCAGGCCAAAGTCAAGAAGCGACCTGAGTAGGTGAATCTGCCTTATTGGGGCCGTTTGGGTTTGAATGTCACCGAGGGCTTGAATCTTTCGGAATAACGGAAGCCCTCAGCCTCGACCGTATCGCCATATGTTGCCTTGAGTTGGTCCAACGACTGGGTATCCAGGGCGTACATCGGGCAAGACTCAACGCAGATGGTTTGCTGGCCTTGTTCCAGTCGTTCCAGGCAAAGATCGCACTTCTGCATTTTGGCATTCTCTTCAGGGCCGAATTGGGGTGCGTCCCAGGGACAGGCATTAAGGCAGAGTGTATTACAGGCTATGTTGCCCAGGCACCTGGCTTCGTCCACCACTACGATGCCGTCGGCTTCTCTTTTAGTGATGGCATCTACCGGGCAGGCTGTAACGCAGGGCGGGTCAGCACACTGATAGCAAGGCCGAGCCAGATAAGCTACAAAAGGATTTGGGAACTTGCCGCTCTCGATGATGTTCACCTGCATCCAATTAACCGGCCCGGCGTCAACGTCGTGCCAGTCCTTGCAGGCCACAACACAGGTGTTGCACCCGGTACAGCGAGTCTGATCGAAGTGAAAGCCCATTTGGGTCATATTTTAGCCTCCGGATTATGCCATTTTGATTGATGATTCACAGTTTGGTTCTCCAAGTCTATCCCTGATGGGCGACCAGAAGTCTTCTTTTAGTCTTGGGGTGCTGGTACTACCTGAACCAGGGCAGTGTTCATTGCCCAGGCCCCACCCGGAGAATACTCATCATTAGTAAGTACGTTAGCACACCCGCCGCGGTCAATACCCTCTTCATCCGGGTCATACCAGGCTCCCTGACTGACATTAACCACGCCGGGAGTGATACGCTCAGTGATTTGGGCCGGAATACGTATTCTCCCGCGGTCGTTGAAAACATCCACCAAATCACCATCCTTTAGACCCCGGGCATCAGCATCAAGAGTGTTTATCCAAACAGAGTGAGGTTCTATCTCCCGCAGCCAGGGTACATTGTGCCAGGTGGAATGAGCCCGCGTCTTATAGTGAGTAGTCAGAAGCTGCAAGGGGTACCTGGCGGCCAGGGGGTCGTCATAGTTTTCCGGAGGGCTGATATACTTGGGGATGGGTGGGATATCGGGATTGTTCATCTCGGCTATATGCTCACAATATATCTCAATCTTGCCTGACAGCGTGGGAAAAGGGTTGTTCTCAGGGTCTTCAATCTGCTTCTGAAAGCCGACAATAGGTTCGGCAGGTTTGAATTTTTGGACGCCATCGCGTTTAAAAGCGTCGTAGTCCGGGATATCATCACTGCGGGCGACTATGTCACGCAGCAACTCATCCTCAGACTCGTTACCCAATACCTGGGGGATACCCAGTTTACTGGAGAGTTCGCGGGCTATCTCCAGGTCTGACTTCGACTCGTAGAGGGAATCGATACTCTTGTTAAGGTAGATGGAATAAGGCGAGCCCATCCAGGGGTAGGCAATGTCAGCCCGCTCCATGAAGGTGTTGACCGGCAGCACAATGTCGCCGAACCTGGCGGTGGGGGTCATGAACTGTTCATGTACTACCACAAACTCCAGAGACTTGAAGGCCTCTACGCCCCGGCGTGTATTAGGGTGCTGATTAATATAGTTACCGGCCACTACATAGGCCATCTTGATGTCGGCGGGGTAGCCTCCGGCACGACCTCGCAGGATAGCATCGAAAATCTTGGTGCCGTGGATGCGGCCGCCGGTCGTGTTATGCAGACTGTCCTGCAGCTTATAGAGACTGTCCTTACGGGGTGGGGGTCCCTCACCTGGCTGTCTGCGTTGTCCCGGCGTGAAGGACCTGCTGGTGGCTCTCATGAAACCGGAGGCATAGCCGCCCTTGATGCCGATGTTGCCGGTTATAGCGGTAAGCACGTTTGCGGCCCGGGCATATTGTTCACCCATTGCGGCACGGGCCGGGCCCCAGCCAGCAATGAGGGCGGCCGGTTTCATTGTGGCGTACTCCCGTGCCAGATTGACGGTGACCCCGGCAGGGACGGTGGTAATGGCCTCGGCCCAACCGGGCGTCTTAGCTATACCATCCTCCTTACCCAGCACATAGTCCTTGTACTTGTCAAAGCCCACGGTATACTTGTCGATGAAGGCCTGGTCCTGCAGGTTCTCAGTGATGATAACATAAGCCATGGCAATGAGCATGGCCGCATCGGTGCCAGGACGAATCGGAATCCACTGCTGAGCAAAGGTGGCCGCCGAGTCAGTGTAGCGAGGATCCACGGCTATAATCCTGATGCCCTTCTCCCGAGCCTGGGCCAGATAGAGGCTGGTGTTGGGTTCCTGAATGGTGTTGGCCGGGTTCCATCCCCACATAATGATGAGCCGGGAGTTGAGATGGTCATCCCGGTCATTGCCACTGCGGATGGTACCATAGGTGGCCATCGAGGCGAAGAGTGCTCCCTCAAAGGAGGCGTTGCCCCAGGTGCTGGTATAACCTCCGAACTGGGTCAACATCCGGCCAACCGGGCCAGCTCCGTGCAGCCTGCCCTGGTTGCCTGAGCCTGACGCCAGGAGAATGGCTGAGTTTCCGTATTTTTTCTTTAACCGGGTGAGTTCCGAGGTTACCCTATCCAGTGCTTCGTCCCACGAAATGCGTTCAAACTGGCCCTGCCCGCGTTCTCCGGTGCGACGGAGAGGGTATTGCAGACGGTCCGGAGAATAGACTCTCTGCCGGTAGGCACGTCCCCGCAGACAGGCTCGTAACTGGGGTTCCTGGCCGTTATCGGTCTCGAACCTTATTATCCGCCCATCTCTGACATGAGCCTTGAGGACACAGCGTCCACCGCAGTCATGGCAGCAACCTGTAGGTACAATGGTGACATCGCTATTCAATTCTGTCTGTTCCTTACTGATATGTCACCTCCACAGATGCCTTTACAGTATTACCCCTTGCTCTTTCAGCCGGCTAATATCATCCCAGTTGTAGCCAGCTTCCAGGAGAATCTCCTCAGTATGCTGCCCAATCTCGGGAGCAGTGGTCTTAACCAGGGCAGGCTTTTGGTGAAATTTCACCGGGGTAGCCAGTATTTTTATTTCTCCAGCTTCAGGATGGATTACTTCGGTAAAGAATCCGTTAGCCAGGGCCTGGGGGTCAGTGGTAACTTCAACCGGAGTTTGAGACCGTCCGTAGAGAACTTTGTTTTCACGGAAAATCTTTTCCCACTCTTCCAAAGTCTTGCTGGCGATAACTTCATCTATAACGCGGATTAATTCTGCCCGATTTTCTCCCCGCGTGTCTTGAGTGTCGAACCGGGGGTCATTTTCCAGTTCCGGCATTTTGATTGCCAGACAGAAAGCGGGCCAGTAATTTTGTGGTTGAAGCATTCCCAGCCAGATCCATCTACCGTCCTTTGTATAGTAGCTGTTCCATATCGGATTACGGGCTTTAGTGCGGTCATTCGGGATGGGCTCTCGACCAAACAGGGTAGCCTGGACATCGGATGCCAGCGCCCATACACCGGTATGATACAGGGATACTTCCAGCTCTTGCCCTTCACCCGTTTTGTCTCTGTTTAGTAAAGCGGCCAGGATACCAGCTACAAGGTGGGTACCGGCGGCAGTATCTATCGTACCGGCGCGCTGGGTGGCCGGCGGACATCCCGGTTCGGTTATCAGGTGCATCAACCCGCTGCGAGCCCAACCGGCGGTAAAATCAAAGCCTGGTTCATCTCTATCCGGCCCTTCTGACCCATAACCACTGATAACGGCGTGGATCAGCCTGGGATTAACCTGGCTCAGGCTGGCATAATCCAACTTAAGTTTTCTGACTGCGGCTGGTTCATAGTTGGATATAAAAACGTCAGCTTCTTTAACCAGTCTGTAAAAGGCATCTCTACCCGGCTCTTTTGCCAGGTCTATTGCCAGACCCCTGGTACCCCTGTTAAACACCTGTATCAGGGAGCTTATTGGGCCGGTAGCCACTCCCTGAGCTCTGGAGGTGCCACGGAACATCTCTCCTGTAAGAGGTTCTACCTTGATTACATCAGCCCCCCAATCGGCCAGTATGGCGCTGGCAGCCGGACCGGCAATAACCACTCCCATAGAAAGGACTTTTATACCTTCGAGCATTCCTGCCATTTTTCACCTCGTTATTACGCCATCAAAATCCATCGGGTCTCTGATAGCTCTGCAGCTATTTTACTGTCAGGTTTGGGTATTTCAACGGCTGGCGCTACCCCTTTTTTCTCCCACACTACCAAGCCGTGTTCCACAATCGGTGTCATTTTCTTTTATGGGTATCCTACCTCTCCTTCTCATAATAGTCAATACCCTGCCTGGTTTTCGGGGAAGAACCGGGCTCTATGGGCAGCCTTTTCCAGGGTGAGGGTTAATCCGGTTTCGTCAACCCTTTCTATCTCCCCCTGATATTTCTGTTATAACCACTGACTTTTCTTTAATGCTACTTTGACGAAGCCTTTACCCCAAAGTATAATGAATTCGTCAGTCAGGATTAGTAGTAAACACTGACAGGCTGACGAAATAACAGCTGAATTTAGCTTCAGCCCCTGTAGCTCAGTAGGATAGAGCAACGGTTTCCTAAACCGTGTGTCGTGCGTTCGAATCGCACCAGGGGTACCACTCTCCCCGGAATCTTTGCTCTGAACCGATAAAATGAAGGCTAGCAGGAGAAAGTAACGATGAGAAAAAAAATAGTAATAACCAGTCTATGTTTGATTCTGGGCCTGGCGGTTACCAGCGCCTGTACACCAAGCGAGGTAGAGCAGTTGGAGGGTATTCTCCAAAGTGTGGATGCTGCTAAAGGTGAAATCACTATCGTAACTAACGATGGTCAAACAGTAACCTACAAAGTTGACTCCGGGGCCTCGGTGGATACCGATGAGGCGTCAACTCTTGATACATTAGAGGTTGGCGCCTTTGTTCAAATTGAGGTGGATGAAGAAAGCCAGGTAGTTCAGGCTATTAAGGAACCTCAGTCGGAAGAGGAGACAGTCGAGGAAGAAGACGAGACTACTGTTAATAGCGGAGAGGATAACCGGGAAAACGCTGCTGAAGTCCGGTCACCGTCAGATGACGGCAAAGAAGCAGGCGAGGGGGACGCCAACGGGCAGACTATCTCTGGCGATGATAATGAATCCCCGGGAGGCAGCAACGGTTCACAGGATGGTACTGATGATGGAGACGGGAGTGGCCAGAATACTCCTACCGGTCCAACAGAGCCGCCGGACGATGTTCCGGTCACAGTTCCTGATGGCGGGAGGGTTGTCTCCATCATACTCGGCACCATTCTAAAGATAGAGGGTGGTTTCTGGACGATAATAGACGAGAATGATGTCATCTGGGTGGTGGATGTTAATAATATAGACCTCCCTGATGATACGGTGGTGGGCGGTAAAATTACACTCTCGGCTATATTTTATGATGATAATCTTGTAGCAGGGGAAGCGGAAGTTTATCCTGATGAGGGGGGTGATGTTGACCACATTTCAGATAATGGGGAAGTCGTTCACCCGGATGATGACCACCTGGATGATGACCACCCGGATGATGGGGAAGGCGATCACCCGGATGATGGTGATGATGACCACCCGGATGATGGTGAGGATGACCACGGGGAGTAAAAGCTATCTACTTTCAAACTGAAGCCTAATAAAGCTAACGGAATAAATTTAACCAGGTTTTTTATTAACCTCTTTAAATGCGCCTGGATTGTCCGGTATAGGGCATAGGCCGGATTGTTAGAGTTGCTTATTCTTTTATCTTTTGATATAGTTGCCGATAATGTCCCGTTTTATTTCAGAGTGGCAACTAATTACCAGAAGGAGCCTGGCTAACTGGCGTCTCCTTTCGACGATAATATTTGGCGTTCTTATTGCCGTGGCCCTTCTTTCCAGTACTCCCTTTTACTCTAACGCTATAAACGACCTGGGACTCAGCCGTGCCTTGCGGGAACGCCAAATCGAACTACTGGATTTGCATATTTATGCCCCAAATTACTATGTTAACTATGATGATTACTATGAGGCAAGCGCATCCATTAGCCAACAGGTATCACGAAATATCAGGTCTATTGTTCGCCAGGAAGAAACCTGGATAAAGAGCCAGGATTACTATGCCGCCTGGGCAGACCGCCCCATCCTCACTGATGGTATGAGACCCACGGGTTATTTTCAGGTATTCAGTAACCTGGAAAAGCACGTAACCGTAGTAGAGGGAAGGTATGCCGAGCCGGCTACTGCCAGTCTTTTGCCAACGGGACCGGAAGACCCTAATTTCACCATCGAAGGAATGATTGGCAGTGAGACAGCGGAAATTTTCGGGGTGGGGGTTGGTGACCAACTGATTTTTATTTCTGGCTATGGTGCGGATGAAAGGCACATTTTCATCGAGCTCACGGCAATTATTGACCCGATTGATCCCACTGAGGAATTCTGGTTTCTCAATACCAACATCTTCACTGCACGAGCGGACCAGGGGAAAGTAGCCCCTATCTTCATCCCTGAACAGACCCTTTTTGAGGTTATCGGGCGTCTTATTCCTACTACCAGAGCTACATATAACTGGTTTTATTACATCGACACGGATAAAATCAGTGCGGAGAATGCGGGGAATATCAAGAATGCCGTCCAGCGTATGGAACGTCAACTACTGACCACGTTACCCAGGAGCGGGATGTTTACTATTCTGAATAGCGTCCTTACTCAGTACCAGGGGAAGCTGATGTTTACCCAGATCCCTCTTTTCCTGATAGTTTCCCAGATTGTAGCTATTATCATGTATTACTTGATTACGGTGGCTAACATGCTGATAGAGCGTCAATCAGGAGAAATCGCTTTATTCAGGAGTCGGGGTGCCAGTACCTGGCAAATCATTGGCGTCTATTTTACGGAAGGGCTGATGATAAGTGCCATCGGAGCTGCCGCGGGCCCCTTTTTAGGCGCCTTTGTTTTTAGTCTGCTGGGTAAGACCAGCGCTTTTTTCCCCCTGACCGGAGGAGAGTTGCTGCCTATCAGGTTTTCAGGTACGGTATTCATACTGGCGGGAATAGCGGGCCTGCTCTGTTTGCTGGCTTTGCTGGTGCCGGCTATTCAAGCGGCACGGAGTGGAGTGGTACATCAGCGGCAGCAGGCTGCCCGTCCGGTTTCGGTACCATTCTGGCAGCGCTATTACCTGGACCTGGTTATACTGGCCTTCGGCGGGATACTCTACTGGGAATTAAATGAGCGTGGTTCACTTGTCACCGTAGGCATCTTCGGAGGACTGAATGTAGACCCCCTGCTGCTGATAACACCGATGCTTTTACTGCTGGCTATTGCCATCGTTTTTCTTCGTATCTTTCCCATTTTTATTGGTCTGGCAACAAGATTCAGCAAGTACATTGGCAATACACCGGTGGTACTTGGTTTATGGTATATAGCCCGAAACCCGGTCCATTATGGCCGGCTGATTCTGCTGCTGATATTGACAGCCAGTGTAGGTATGTTTTCGGCTACTTTTCTGGGCACGCTGGAACGCAGTTACTCAGAGCGGGCTTTGTACACGGCAGGAAGCGATGTACGGCTGGAGGGGCTAAACGCCTGGCAGATATCGAAGGATGTCCTCCGGCAACAGTATTCAAGCCTACAGGGGGTGGAAAAAATCAGCCTTGCCCACAGGGTTGACGGGTATGTAGGTACCCTGTTTACCCAAACGAGAGTTACCCTGCTAGCCGTGGAACCTGAGAGTCATAGCCAGGTTGCCTGGTACAGCGAAGGTTTTAGCGACAAACCCTTTCCGGAATTGATGGACTTGTTAGCCAAAGATGAACCAAAAAAGCAGGGACTGGAATTGCCAGACGGTACCGAAACGATGGGCGTTTGGGTTTATCCTGAACTGGGGAATCCCAAGTTAAGGATTTTTGCCAAGGTGAGAGATGGCCGGGGGTATTACTTTGACTATGAACTCGGCTTAGCTGAAGCCGAGGGTTGGCAATACCTTGAGACTAAACTGACCGCTTTGGAGTCCGATTTCGGGGCAGAACCGCCTTTCAGCATTAATTCCATCTATGTAAAAATTGAGGAAAGAGACCCATACTTGCAAAAACCTCCCGGCGTCTATTTTGACGACCTCCAGGTGAGCGGCTCTTTCTCCCCGAACCCGGTGGTGATTGAGGACTTTGAGGACATCGCGGAATGGACAGTGGCGACAGATGAGACAACGAGGTCGCTTTCCGGCGGAACGGCATCGGACAAATTCGTCCTTAATGATGAAATAGTGCATAATGGCGATTCTTCCGCTCAGCTTATCTGGTCCCGCAGCCGGAGGTCTACTACCAATAAGGGCATATTCCCAAATATGGATACCAGGCCTCTGGTTGCCATAGCCAGCCAGTCCCTGGTGGATAGCGCCAAGGTCTCCAAGGGTGACTTTATTCAGATACGGATACCGGGGCGGTATATTCCGATAGTGATCGAGGAGGTAGTGGACTATTCTCCTACCCTGGACCCTGAAGAGAACGGGTTTTTGATTGTCAACATCGACCGTCTTTCCAGCCCGACAAATGTGCTTGGCGCCGTAGCTATTTATCCCAACGAGGCGTGGCTGACGGTTACCAGTGACATTGAGCTGCGGAAGGCTACCGTGGGTACTCTTAATTCGGGGAAGTATGGTGCGGATGAGTTTTATGATAAAGAGGCGATGATAACAAGCTTAAAAACCGATCCTCTGGCAGGCGCCGGATGGAGTGGGATGCTAATGATTGCTCTTCTGGGGGTAATCCTGGTCAGCAGTCTGGGTTTTGTGGTATATACCTATCTCTCTGCCCAGAAACGGCAGCTGGATTTTGCCATCCTGAGAACGCTGGGATTTTCTTTCCGTCAGATAGTCGGGCTGGTCTGTTTTGAGCAACTTTTTATTATTGTGACCGGTATGGGGATAGGTACGCTGCTGGGTGAGAGGTTGAGTTATATTATGATACCTTTCCTCCAGCTTACGGAGGGGGGAGAAAGGGTATTGCCCCCCTTTATCCTTACTATTAACTGGCAGACCATCGGAACAACCTACGCTATTATCGGGGCAGCATTCTTTATCACTATTTTCCTGGTTATTCTATTCTTCTCCCGGGTAGCTATCCACCGCACGCTGAGAATGGGAGATATGTGAGGTTAATGCGGAAGAAGTGCAGGAGAAGGTAATAAATGGCAAATTCTTCTAGTGATGGCAGTTACTACATAATCTGTGAAGACCTGTTCAAAATCTATAAAATAGCCGACCTGGAAGTGGTGGCCCTGAGAGGACTGGACCTCAGGGTAAGGAAGGGCGAGTTGATGGCTATTGTGGGAGCTAGTGGCAGTGGTAAGACTACCCTGCTTAATATCCTGGGGGGACTGGATGCCCCCACGGCTGGAAAAGTGTCTGTTGGTGCAACGGACTTGCTTAAAATATCGGCTGGTAACCTGGTTAAATATAGACGGCAGGATGTGGGGTTCGTCTGGCAGCAGACCTCCAGAAATCTGATTCCCTATCTTACCACCCTCCAGAATGTGGAACTGCCCCTGATTCTGCTGGGAGTATCTCAAAGAAAGCGCCGGCAACGTGCCCAGGAGATGCTGGAGGCAGTGGGGTTAGATAACCGGATGCAGCATAGACCGGAACGTTTGTCCGGTGGTGAACAACAGCGGGTGGCTATTGCAGTGGCGCTGGCCCATAATCCCCCTCTGCTGCTGGCCGATGAACCTACCGGCGAATTAGACAGTCAGTCGGCATCAAGGGTTCTGGATGTCTTCCGCTCCCTGAACGAGAACTACGGGGTTACCGTAGTCATAGTAACCCATGATACTACTATTACAGATAAGGTTGAACGAGTGGTGACAATCCGTGACGGGAGGACCAGTGTGGAGACCGTCCGGGGGTCTGATTCGCTGCGACGGGCAGCAGACCCGCAAGGGGGCTATGATGAGTTTATAGTTCTGGACGGTGCCGGACGCCTTCAAATCCCTCAAGCATTTGTAGACAAACTGAAATTGAAAAATCGAGTCAAGGTTCTCCTGGCTGAAGACCATATTACCGTTTGGCCTGATGAAAGCTCTCAAGGAGAAAACGAGAAATGACTGCACCACTGGTCTCAATTCGCAAACTGGAAAGAATATTTACCCTGGGCTCCGAGCAAATAAGGGCTGTCCATGATGTTGACCTGGAGATGAATTCCGGCCAGCTGGTGATTATTACGGGTAGGTCAGGCTCGGGGAAGACTACTCTGCTTAATCTGGTAGCCGGACTTGACCGGCCTACCTCAGGGGCCGTCTATTTTCAGGATAAAGACCTGTCAAAACTATCCGAAGGTGAATTAACCCAACTGCGACGGCATCATATCGGCTTTATCTTTCAGTCCTTCGGTCTGCTGCCTTTACTTTCGGCCTACGAAAACATCGAACTGCCCCTGCGAATCGGCGGGTGGGACAGAACCGAGCGACATAAACGAACCGAGATTTGCCTTGAGATGGTTGGTCTGGCCAATCGGGCTCGTCATCGTCCCTACGAACTCTCAGGTGGTGAGCAACAGCGGGTGGCTATTGCCCGCGCCCTGGCTCATCGTCCTTCACTTATTCTGGCCGATGAACCGACAGGAGAGCTGGATTTAGCCAGAGGTGCGGCAATCTTTGACCTGCTTAAGGAGATTACGACTGAAGAGAAAGTGGGTATACTCGTTGCCACCCATGATGTTGCCATGGCCGATATTGCTGATGTGAGCAGGGAGTTGAGCGACGGGGTTTTCGTTGCTTAGACTCCTTATAGCTACCCGAGATGTAACTTATCAACTTTTGCTTTGTCAGTGATCAAATTGTTCCTTTTTATGGTAATGACAAACCCCCTGATGAAGACCGGACTCAAGTCCCAAAACGCAATTAGCTCTAAGCCGGGGCGGAATTTCTTGAAAAAGGTATAATAATATTATGAAGCAATCAGTTTACGAGCCCGTTAAATCGGGAGAAAAAATGACGATTGTATGTTTTGTTTCCGGTTCCGGTTCTAACTATTCAGAAATAGCGGCACGGGGCCCCGGCCACAGGTATATTGTATTCTCAAACAGGCCTGGTTGTGGTGGAGTTTCCATTGCCAGAGAGAATAAACATGAAATTATTGAACTCAGCCATATACCTTATCTAAAAGAGGCCAGAAAAAGGTACAGCCCGGGAAATGTTCCCAGAAATTGTCCTGAAAGAATAGAATATGAGCAGGAAATATGCAGGTTGATCGAAAGCACTATCGGTGGAGAACCTGACCTGATTTGCCTGGCTGGTTTCGACCAGTGGAATACAGACTGGATGGTAGACAGGTATTACCCAAAAATGCTGAATGTTCATCCCGGAGATACGACCAAAGGCTATGACGGTCTCAACTGGCTGCCATCGGCCAAGGCCATATTAGCCGGCGACAAGGTGATAAGGTCAACCCTTTTCATTGTTGATAAAGGAAAAGACACGGGACCCGTGCTGGTACAGTCAAAACCCCTTGATATGGCACGAACATTGGATGAACTGGAACAAAAAGGGACAGAAGGATTGCTGGCAGGATTATCCGAAGTAACCGGTTTGGCAGCTACTCACAAGATAACATCTTACGAAGATTTCAAGGAAAAAGCCGGGGCAGAACTGCTTAAGATTATGGAGAATATTTGTAAAACCTTGCAGGAGGCATTGAAAGTTGAGGGGGACTGGAAAATCTTTCCCTTTGCGGTACATGACCTGATAGCGCGGGGTCGGGTAGAGATTGATGATAGAGCAGTATATATCGATGGTAAGGAAATGCCCGAATACGGATACCGGATAGACGAGTACGAATAGACTGACGGGGATAAAACGACCATTCATTCTGAATATCCGTCAGGAAATCAGAGAGATGATTTATTTCATCTTTACTTGTGAAGGCTTTAACATCATTCAGATATTTTACAAATAATATACGTTATTTTACTAATGTGCCGGTAACTCTAACTTAAAGAGAGGTTTAAAGGGCACAGCCCTGTAATCTGTGCCCTTTTGCTTAAAATGCACTACCCGGTAAAGACAGAAGCAGAACTACAGATATCGGGCAATAACCATAGTGGCCAGAGCAATGGTAACAAGAGTAAAGTTAATCCGAGTGAGCTTTTCAAGCTTGGCAGAAAGCCCTTGTAACTGTTGACCTTCTTCCGGTGTAGGAGCACGCCCCGCTATGCTGGCGCCTAGTTTCCCTTGACGCATCCCGGTTGGTACGATAAGGCCAAAACCCACTATTGCTGCTGCTATTGTTGCAATAATCCCAATAACAATATCCAAACCCCATCCGGTTGTAAATAAATCACCCAGAGAGCTATTCCGCGCCATAAAGGTCATCGGAATACCTGTCGCCATAATAACAATGAAACTGGTGGCGTTCAGGGCGATCATTACAGGCATAATCGCACTCATTACCGGACCCTGAATGGTTGGGCCCAGACGTTTTAATCGTGGCCCCAAGACAAGAACCGAAAAGGTTACGCTGCCTGCCAGGTAGATACTAAAGACTACGTGCAACATCCTTAATGTGGTATACATTGATACCTCCTTTGCTTTAAAGAATTAAGTTAAACCATAAAGGGTATCAGCTACTGCCGTATTATATGGCAATCTCCAATACCCTTGAATTTGTCATTTTACCT
>JAZFUA010000013.1:0-4263 GCA_036446975.1 Dehalococcoidales bacterium | reverse complement strand
ATGCCCCTTGAATTTAACCTTACTCACATACGTCGTTTCAGTATATGAGTGTTGGGGTTCTCCATACTTTTCATTCCCAATATTACTCTAAGAACTATCCTCTCCAGTGGGAGTATTCTTATCAGATTTAATAAATTTTTGCATTATGGCTTTCAATTCAATCGCCTCTTTACTGGCGGCACTAGCTTCTTCAGCTCTCTTGGCTGTTTGATCAGATGCTTTCTCAGCTGCTTGAACAGCATCCTTAGCCCTTATTGCTATTTCCTCAGATTCTTTCACTGCCGTTTCAGCTGCTTCTTTAGCCGCATAACTTGCCCTCTTATATGCTTGAGCTGCTATCTTTGCCTGGCTTTCGGCATTTTGGGCCATTTTCGCTGCCTCCGTAGCTGACTCATTGGCTGACTGAGCTGCCTCCTCGGCCTTAGCCGCTGAATCTTTAGAGACCCGAGCGGTATCTTGAACATGCTTATTTCCAGCTTGTTGTGTCTCTTCAGCTCTTTTAACTGCTTCCCCAGCTGACTTAGCAGTCGCTGTGGAGGCTTGTTTGGCTAGCTTGGCTGCCTCTACAGCTTTTTTAGCTGCATTAATAGCTGTCCTGATGTTATCATCTACTTCCTTCAAGATTTGAGAGAGAGGTTTAGCTGGCACTTGGGGAGATATTTCCGCCTTCTCTACATTAGGCAACCCAGCATTTTCATCAGTCATTCTCCATCCCTCCTTCCCATAAATAATCCCCCCTCTATTTCCGTTAGTCGTATATTAATGTCTCCCATGACGTACGGGCACCTCAAGTTTACACATTACAATTGTAATCCTAGTATTGTCAACACTGCTTCATACAACTAATAAGGGGAAGCCACTACAGCTCCCCCTTATATCCGCCTGTTTAATTGGTCGGGGTGAGAGGATTCGAACCTCCGACCACCTGAACCCCATTCAGGTGCGCTACCTGGCTGCGCTACACCCCGGACTTTTCCCTGAAACTATACTATCATAATTTATTCCCCGGCGACAATAGAGCCGGGCGGTGTCAACAGTATCACCGGTCGGACCGGCGTCATCCCCGAGGTATGCTTGAAGTTACCTTTGAGATTAAGTAGTATGTAAGTGACGAGCACAATCACCACGACAATGGCGACCGAGGCATGGATGGCGAGCAAAGTAGCCACGAAAAAACGCCGGATATGCCCCCAGGCTCCGAAAATTAATGGCGATATAATAAGCCTGCGCCAGGACGGGTACCATCAGATACCCCGGGACCGGTATGGAACGAAAAACAGCGCCGCCAATTCATAAGAAAGCCCGACCGAGAAGAGATATACAGGAAAAATAAGTTATGGACTGGATTGCCCCAATCAGGCAGATAACGGATTTTATGCTCCCGTTCCTTGATGGTGTGCCCGCCGTCAGGGCGTTACTGGGGCTGGCGGTGGTTTTTTTCCTGCCTGGTTTCGCCTGGACACTCGTTTTTTTTGAAAAGATAAACCTTCTGGAAAGAAGCGTCCTTTCTGTCGGCCTGTCCATCGCCGTGGTGACCCTCAGTATTCTAGCCCTTAATCTGTTACTCGGGATCAGTATAAACGGCCTGAACTCACTGCTGATTATTGTTGTTGTCACCATTTTACCCGTGGCGTTCCATTACCTCAGGAAAATCCTGAAAAGAAACCAGCCTGAAGCCACTTCACCGAATGCAGAGTGAATTATATACCGGATTTGGAAAGCCCATAAGTTAAATTTTTTCGGAGGGCATCAGGAACAAAGTTGTATGACGTGATAGTTATTGGCGGCGGACCGATAGGCAGCCACACCGCCGGCCAACTGGCAGAGGCGGGGCACGATGTGGCCGTGCTGGAACGGGGACCGCAGGCGGGGACCGGTGTCTGCTGTACCGGCATAATCGGCCAGGAATGTGTCAGTGCCTTTGACATTGATGACAGTGTGATTTTAAAAAAGGCGAACAGCGCCCGGCTATTTTCACCATCGGGAAACCTGCTGCACGTGCAACGGGAGGCAACCCAGGCCTGTATTCTTGACCGGGCGGCTTTCGACCTGATGATGGCCAACCGGGCAATCAATAAAGGCGCCAGATACCTCCCCGACAGACTGGTCAGCCGTCTGGAAAATAAGGATAACCGGATTGAAATTGAGGTTTTACACCAGGGCGAGAAGACGATTATCGAAGCCAGGGTGGTGGTTATTGCCACCGGTTTCGGTTCGAAACTGACCGGACGAATGGGCATGGGGGCGGGCGGCGACTTCGTGGTCGGCGCCCAGGCAGAGGTTGCCACCACGGGGATAAATGAGGTGGAAGTCTACCTGGGGCGGCAAATTGCGCCCGGGTTTTTCGGCTGGCTGGTACCGACTTCAGCACTGACGGCCAGAGTCGGGTTATTGTCCCGTGAAAATCCCAGGGGTCACCTGAAACAATTAATGACCTCCCTGCGGGAACAGGGCAAGCTGACCACAACGGAAGCCAAGATGAATTCAGGGGGGATTCCCCTGCAGCCGCTGGAACGAACCTGTGGCGAACGGGTGATTGCGGTGGGAGACGCCGCCGGACAGGTAAAACCAACCACCGGAGGCGGCATCTACTTCGGCCTGCTCTGTGCCGATATCGCCGTCGCTACCCTGCACCAGGCGCTGCAGAGTGACGACCTTTCGTCCGGGAACCTGGCCAAATATGAGCGGAGATGGCGGCGGAGACTGGGACGAGAGCTAAAAACCGGCTACCGGGCCAGAAAGCTTTTCGAGCGGTTGAGTGACCGCCAGATAGACCGGTTATTCTATATCATGAAAGCCAATGGAATCGATAAGGCGCTGCTTGAATCGGATGACGTTTCTTTCGACTGGCACGGTAAGGCAATACCGATGGTACTGGGACGCGCCGTGTTGGCACGAGTCCTGGGCAGGACATCAGCCGCGGCCAAAGCAAGCCAGGGCTAACCGTTATTAATATTCCAGGAGTGATTTATGTCAATTACAGATAACCAGAATCCGACCCTGGGGGAGGCGACCTTTCAGTTCCTGTCCCAACTTTCTCCAGAGAAAAGCGAGGCCAGTCAGGCGGAGTTAAACAGATTTGTCCGCTGGTACGGCGCAGAGCGCTCTCTGGTCAGACTTACCGCCCACGAGATAGCTAATTATGCCGAAAGATTGTCTCTATCCGACACCAACCAGGATAAAAAACTGGCGGTGGTACGAGCTTTCCTGTCCCATGCCAAAAAGCACGGATGGTGCCGGATAAACCTGGCGGCTCATCTCAAGGCGAAGAAAACGAAAAGCGGGCCGGCGCTGTCAGCCCGGCCGGGTATGCCCGAAACCATCCATTTAACGCCCCAGGGATACGCCGAGCTGGAGGCCGAACTGGCCACTCTCAAAAGCAAACGTCCGGAACTTATCGAGGAGACCCGGCGAGCGGCAGCCGACAAAGATTTCAAGGAGAACGCACCTCTCGCCGCCGCCCGGGAGAAGCGCGGCCACCTTGAAGGCCGTATCAAAGAACTTGAAGAGACGCTGAAAGTGGCGGCGATCCTTAACGGGGACCGCACGTCCGATGTCAAGGTAAATATCGGGGACAGAGTTACCCTGTTCGAAACAGCCACCGGTGAAGAGGTCAGTTACGTTATTGTCAGCCCCACGGAGGTAGACCCGCTCCAGCACAAGATTTCCTTTGCTTCCCCCCTGGGAAAGGCACTGATCGGCGGTAACGAGGGGGAAGCGGTGGAGATAAGCGTTCCGGCGGGTAAGCTGCACTACCAGATAAAACGAATCGAACATCAGGGTGGGGTAAAAGGCTAAAGCCTATATTATGGTATAATCCGGGTGTAACTTGGGGATATAGCTCAATCGGGAGAGCGCTGCGTTCGCATCGCAGAGGTCGGGGGTTCGAATCCCCCTATCTCCACCATGGGTGTACGGAATAAAGAACTCCTGTCCTATCTTCAGAGATATTCTCCGGTGGAAACGGCATTGTATAGGTCAACCGCACCCCGTTCCCGGTCACATTCACTTCTTTTACAAAGCTTCTGACGAATGCTTTCCTCTCAGTCAGTTCGCTTTCTTCGAGAAGATCCCGGAGGTCTTCTACGCATCTTGTAACGGATTCCATGTCCGTCAGTTCCACCCGCCTGTCCGATAACGACGCCTCTAATTCACGTTTTCTGGTTTCAAGAAGTTCCTGTTTCAGTCTCAGTTGCTGGATTCTCGGGGCTAAATCCTCAATCCCGATCTTCCCTGTCTCCAGGGCATCGTATAGTCTCTCCA
>JAZFUA010000012.1:0-6428 GCA_036446975.1 Dehalococcoidales bacterium | reverse complement strand
AACAGGTCGTGTCCAAATTCGGGACAGTTGATATTCTGGTGAATTCACACGGAATGAATGTAAAAAAGGCCGCAGTTGACTTTCTCGTGGCTGACTGGGATTCATTATTTGACATCAATGTCAGGGGCACTATGCTGACCTGCCGGGAATTTGGTAAGGTGATGATTGAGAAAAAGAGTGGCAAAATCATCAATATATCATCGGTCAGAGGAATACGAGCGACAGATGGGGGAAACGAAGGTTATGCCGCTACCAAAGGTGCCATAGATATGATTACCAGGACGCTGGCTGTTGAGTGGGCGCAGTATAAAATTAACGTCAATTCCATCGGCCCCTCTTTAGTGATGACCGAAGGGCTAAAGCGAGCTTTAACGCCTGAGCGTGTTCAACTCCTGTTAGCCCAACAGCTAATGGGACGATTTGGCGAGACTGAAGATATAGTGGGAGCATGTATCTATCTTGCCTCACCGGCATCAGATTTCGTCACGGGACAAATCCTGTACGTTGACGGCGGACTTACCGCCAAAGGTTAAACTCCAGACGTACTAAGATTACCAGGAAACCTGTATACAACAACACAGGAATCAGGCACCATCTCCAGGGCATTCTTCGGCATCATCCGGCTCGCCCTTCCCCAATGGGTCATATTTTATGGTCATTGTACTTTTGGCTCAGGCCGTGGTAAGAGGCTTGACAAAAAATTCGCCTGGTGGTATATATGTTGGCGTAAACCCGGATAAAACCAGGTCCCTGCGGTCACAATACAAAATTTCAAATAGGAGGAAGAAGTAAAATATGGCAACTAAGATCTATGATTTATCTCAACCTTTCGGTGCTGATACACCGCTATGGCCCTTCCCCGGGCCAAGGCAAGACCTTATCTTCTCACGAGGCGAATATCTTGAGCGGTTCCATAAGAGGAGTGTGGTATATACCGGAACGCTGCACGCTGCCACCCACGTAGATGCTCCAATACATGTATTGCACCCTTCAGAAGGTGGGTATATGCTTGACAAAATCCCCCTGGGAAATTGCTATGGGACCGGCGTGGTGGTGGACTTACGATATTTGGAAAACACGAGGTGGCAGTTCGTCACCCCGGCAGACCTTGAGAAGGCGAAACCCAAGATAGAACCAGGCGACTTTGTTGTTTTCAACACCGGATGGCACAAGTTCTGGCGGTGGGATAACTATGCCTATTTCAATTACTACCCCAGTCTTAGTCCAGAAGCTGCCGAATGGCTGGTGAAGAAAAAGGTCAAGGGAGTTGCCGGGACCTGGGGTGCCACGGACAGTCCCCTGTGGCATTACCCGCTTTCTCAGACCATGCCCTGGCTTCACAGGGAATACAAAAAGGAGACGGGGAAAGACGCTGATGTAGAGTTTCCGGAATATGAGCCTTGCCACCGGATGCTGGCCAGAAATGAGATAACAGCCATTGAGAATGCCGGCGGCGATGTAGACCAGGTGACCGGAAAGCGGGTTACCATAGCCGCCTTCCCCTTCCGCTGTGAGCTGGCAGATGGCGGCATGGTGCGCCTGGTAGCCATTGTAGAAGAGTAAAGTTTGAAGGGGTGAAAGAAGCAATGGCTAACTTGTTTAGAGTGGATGGTAAAGTAGCTGTGGTTGTTGGGGGAGCTGGTGGTATTGGCGAGGCTCTGGGGCACGGATTAGCCGAGTATGGTGCTAAAGTAGTTATCGCTGATGTAAATGCGGAGAAATCCGAGCAGGTAGCGAAGGATATTCGGTCGAAGTTTAAGTCAGAGGCGGCAGCGATGACGTTTGATATCACCGATGAAAAGAGTGTCGCCGGGCTGGCAGAGCAGGTCGTGTCCAAGTTCGGGACAGTTGATATTCTGGTAAACTCACAGGGAGTGAACGTCAAATTCCCGGCGACTGAATTCCCCGTAAAAGACTGGGACTTCATGTTTAATATTAATGTCAGGGGCACTATGCTGACCTGCCGTGAACTTGGTAAGGTGATGGTTGAGAACAAGAGTGGCAAAGTCATCAATCTATCGTCGGTCAGAGGCGTACGAGCCACCTCTTGGGGAGGAAATGAAGGTTATACGGCTACTAAGGCGGCAATAGACATGATTACCCGGTCGCTGGCTTCCGAGTGGGCGCAGTATAAAATTAACGTCAATGCCATCGGCCCTTCCACCATTGCCACACCATTTTCCGAGCGCACCCTTCAGGACCCGGAACGTCTCAAGCGGTTCTTAGCCAGCTGCCCGCTGGGGCGGGTAGGCCAGCCTCTGGATGTAGTCGGGGCATGCGTCTTTCTCGCCTCCCCGGCTTCAGATTTCATCACCGGGCAAATCCTGTACCTTGATGGCGGGCTTACTGCCATCGGTTAACCCTTCGGATATATCAGGGAACAACTTTTGGAGCTCAAATAGCATGATTGATTTGTTCAAGCTGGATGGTAAAGTGGCAGTTGTTATTGGTGGAGCCGGGGGTCTGGGCAAACCAATCGCCACCGGATTCGCTCAACAGGGGGCCAGGGTAGCTGTCGCCAGCCGCAGATTGCAAGCTGTACAGGATACAGCCCAAGAGATTCAGAAAGAAACCGGTGCAGAGGTTGCGGCCTTCCAGGTTGATGCCACCGATGAGCAGAGCGTAGCCCGGCTGGTGGAACAGGTTGTGGCCGAGTTTGGCACGGTTGATATACTGATGAATGCACATGGGACATCTATAAAGAGTCCGGCGGCTGAATTTCCCCTAGATGATTGGAACAAGCAGTTTAACCTCAATGTCAATGCGGTAATGCTACCTTGCCGGGAGTTTGGCAAGGTGATGATTGAGAAAAAGAAGGGGAAAATTATCATTATGTCATCGGAGAGGGGCTCGCGATGTACAATTTGGGGCGGTAATGCAGGATATTGTGCCAGCAAAGGCGCAGTAGAGATGTATACCAAAGCGCTGGCCTCGGAGTGGGCGCCGTACAATATTAATGTCAATGGGGTTGCTCCCTCCATAATAAGAACACCGCTTACGGAGTCATTAGGAATACTGACCGAGGAACATCTTACAAAGTACCTGGCCAACTGCCCGCTGAAACGCGTAGGGGAACCCGAGGATATTGTGGGAGTAACTATCTTTCTCGCCTCTCCGGCTTCAGATTATATTACCGGGGCAATCCTGTACGTTGACGGTGGAGTTAACATTATCAGTTAAACCCGAATATGTTAAAGATAACAATTCTATCTACTGAGGCGAGGTAGATTAGACAGTGAGAGATTCAGGCTTGTGTAGCTGAGTCAGCCGCAATTCTGGTTATCATGACGAAGGTAGACCGAATATAGCCAAGGAGAGTTAGGGAATATGGAAGAAGCTGTCAAGAAGATTCTCATCGTCGGGGCAGGGACAATGGGTCATGGGTTGGCCCAGGCTTTTGCCCAGGGAGGCTATCAGGTAACTATGTTCTCCCGCACTCAACAAACCCTGGATAGAGCCTCTCTACTGATAAAATCCAGTCTGGATACCATGGTCGAAGCAGGACTTGTGGATAAGGGACAAGTCCAGGCAATACTCGACCGGATTACTCCTACCAGGTCTCTGGAAGAGGGAGGGCGTGAAGCGGACCTCGCTATAGAGACTGTGGCAGAGAATAAAGAGGCCAAGATAGAAATCTTCAAACAGCTGGACGCCGTTTGTCCTCCTAAAACCCTGCTGGCAAGCAATACCACCTTCCTGAATATCTTCGACTTTGTGGAGACCTCTCGCCCGGATAAAGTTCTCATAACTCACTGGTACGCCCCACCCCAGATAATCCCCCTGGTGGACGTGGTTAAGGGCCCCCAGACGGATGAGGCCAATATCGAGTTAGTGGTTCGGATATTGAAGGAAATGGGCAAAAAACCGGTGGTCTTTAACCGGCCGGTGGCTGGTTACGTGGTCAGCCGTCTCCAGATTGCGTTCCAGCGCGAAGTTCATTATCTCCTTGATAACGACTATCTATCCCCCAAGGACCTGGATGAGGCCGCCATATGGGGGCTGGCCCTCCGCATGCTGGTAATAGGCGTGGTACAACGCTTCGACTTTGGCGGGCTTGACCTGAGTGTCAGGACAATTCAGCGGTCATCAATCGAATCCACTCCGATAGAATATAAGCCAAAGAAACTCTTTGAACTGTTTGAGCAGGGGCACGTTGGGGTCAAGTCAGGCAGGGGTTTTTACGACTACAAGGGGCGGAGCGAGGCTGAGGTCTGCCATGACAGGGATGTCCGGTTGCTTAAACTATTAAAAATTCTACAAGACACAGACCTGGCCGGCCCCGTACTATGAAAAATGAGCAGTTAGGGGAAGCTGTCTGCGGGACAATTATGATTCGTGTTAGGAGGTGAAATGCCAGTAAATAAAATAGTCGAGACTTTTGAAAAAGCTGTATCTGATATTCCTGATGGCGCTACCATTATGCTGGGTAATTTTGCCGGTCCGGGAGGCACTCCTTTCTACCTGATTCAGGCTCTACACAAGCAGGGAGCCAAAGACCTCACTATCATAGCCAATACCGCCGGCGGCATTGGTCTGACTCTGGATTTCGATGACCACCGCATCCTCTTTGAAAGCAAGCGGGTTAAAAAGGTAATTGCCACTTTCCCTTTTTCCACCTCACCCAAACGGCCAAGCGCGGCCGAGAAACTAATTGTAGCCGGTGAAGTGGAGCTGGAATTAGTGCCACAGGGGACATTGGCGGAAAGAATTAGAGCCGGTGGCGCTGGTATTCCGGCCTTTTATACCCCTACCGGCGTTGGCACAGTTATCGAAGAAGGCAAGGAAAAAAGGGGTTTCAATGGCAGGCCCTACCTCCTAGAACATGCTCTGACGGCAGATTATGCTTTTGTCCGGGCATATAAGGCTGATGAGATGGGAAATCTGGTTTACCGCGGGACGCAGAGACAGTTTAATCCGATAATGGCGATGGCCGCCAGCATTACCATTGCTGAAGTAGATGAAATTGTGGGGTCGGGAGAAATCGACCCCGATTGTGTGGTTACGCCGGGTATCTTTGTCCACCGCATCGTGAAGGTTACTGAAGACCCGGGGTTTCCTCGCCATCTTGAAACAAACTTCCAGGTCAAGGATGGAGGCGCAAGATGAAAGAGCGTTTGAGTCGGGAAGCTATAGCCATGCGGATAGCCCGGGAATGTTTTGACGGTGCCATAGTCAATCTGGGCATCGGTATTCCTACCCTGGTCTCCAGCTTTGTTCCTGAGGGTATGCAGGTCACTTACCATACCGAGAATGGTGCTTTAGGCTTTGGTCCGGTGATTACTCCTGATGAGTTTGAGGAAAAGGCGGACATCGACCTGACTAATGCCGGCGGGCAGTATGTATCCCCCCTGCCCGGCATGTGCTTTTTTCACCATGCGGACTCGTTTGCCATAATCAGAGGGGGGCGCATCGATATTACCGTGCTGGGAGTCTTAGAGGTCTCGGAAAAAGGAGACCTGGCTAACTGGATGTTCCCCGGAAGAGGGGTAGGCAACATCGGCGGCGGTATGGATTTAGCCTTCAACTCCAAAAGGGTTATTGGCGCTACCGAGCATACCACCAAAAGTGGTAAGTTGAAGATTGTGAAGCAATGCAGCATTCCCCTCACCGCACCCCACTGCATGGATATGGTGGTGACCGATATCGCAGTTATTAAGTTTACTGAGCCGGGGCTGGTTTTGCAGGAGATAGCCCCGGGCTGGACTGTAGAAGAGGTGCAGGAACTCACCGAACCGAAGTTAATCGTGGCTGAGGACCTGAAAGAGATAGAGCTATAGCCGGAAGCGTTTACCTACGTGAATAAACCGGGTTCTTGCTCCAAGGGAATCTTTGGTTTAGACAGTGTATATTTTACTTCGGTATTTAGTGGTATTTGTGCATTCGGTAGTACCATCGGATTAGCCGTAAATTCATCCAGAGATTGCCAGGCAACATTACTGGTATCTAGAAAGTCCTGGTAAACATTCCACCAATGCAATTTCGCTCCGCCAAGATGCGCATGGCTTACCAGGACCACTTTATTTTCCTTCAAACCGAATAAAATGTCTCTAAAATCATTCGGGCTTGCGCCCCTGGACCACAGAGAATAATCACACAATGAGCCAGTGCCCATCTCTTTTGAAGGCACATTACTAACAGATATGATTCTTACATTATATTCATCAGCCCGGTATATCACAGCTTTAGCGCCAGCTGTGCCCCGGGCTAACACATATTCAACCCCAAGTTTATCGGCAACTTTTAACGTGGTTTCATCATAAGCAAAATATCTCGAGTTAAATATGCGCATTGGTCTATGTAGACATGATTGAATCTTATTCCTTATATGATTCATTACTTCATGTTGATGGTTATATGGTTCATTCCAAAAAGGTTCTCCCCCGTAGGTGCCACCAATGTCAAATCCTCTATCAGAAAGGTTTTTTATT
>JAZFUA010000011.1:0-3566 GCA_036446975.1 Dehalococcoidales bacterium | reverse complement strand
GAAATTACCGGGCCGGGAAAAAAGCTCTGCATGGCATAATGAACAAAGTTCTCTGGATGTATCCAGAACTTCAGGCGCTCCAGTTTCAATATGGGCTTTTGCCGGACCATGACAGTTTTCACAATTTACTGTTCTGTGGGTTCCAATTAACCACAGGTTATATTTATCCTGGTGACAAGTGCTGCAGGCAGATGCACCGACATACTGTACGGGTAAGCTTGCCCACGCTTCCGTATTTTCCTCAGCTTTCATTTTGTGAAAGCCAAAGTCATCCAGAAAGGCCGGAATTGGTATTACTCTGGGCAGAATAAAGACCGAAATGAGCACCAGGGTTAACAATATCCCGGCCCTTTTTAAATGCGGCATTCGCTCCCTTTACCTTTAATAGACAGCATTACTAAAGCGCTTTTGGCGCTGTTAATCGTCTCCCTGACTAAGAATGCTTTTCCTGATATATCAGGGCTACTTGTTTGACTTATCGGGCAAGATATTAATGATATCCACCGGCAAGGGGATGATAGTGCTGTTCCTCTCACCCGCCATCTCAACCAGTGTCTGTAAATACCTCAACTGTAAGGCCGCCGGCTGATCGTTTATTACCCTGGCCGCATCCGCCAACGTGGCCGCCGCCGCCTGCTCACCTTCAGCATGTATTATCTTGGCCCGCTTCTCCCTCTCCGATTCCGCCTGCTTGGCCATCGCCCGCTGCATACTTTCCGGTAACAGGGCATCCTTTACTTCCACCAGCGTCGCTCTTACTCCCCACGGCTCCTCACTCTGCTCGTCTATTATCTCCCTCAACCTTAAGTTTATCTGGTCCCGATGGGCCAGTAACTCGTCCAGGTCGGATTGCCCCAGTACACTTCGCAGCGTCGTTAAGGCTAACTGTATTATCGCTTCCCGGTAGCTCTCTACTTTGATAATCGCCTTTACCGGGTCAATTACCATGAAGTACACTACCGCGTCTACCTTCACTGTGACATTGTCTTTGGTTATTACCTCCTGCGGCTCTAATACCGTGGTCACAATACGCAGACTGACTTTGGTCATCCGGTCAATAAAGGGGATAATGAGATTGAAACCGGGATTCCTGGTCCCAACCAGACGCCCAAACCGAAGCACTACTCCCCGCTCATACTGCTTCACAATCTTGACACTCAAAGGCGCTAATACCAATACAGCAGCAACAATTAGAACGATTATCCAGGTATCCATTTTCCCCCTCCTTAATTTATTTTATTTGACGATTTTTCGGATTGTCCATTGGTGGCTTGTCCATTAATATTGTAGCCAGAAATTTCACTGTGAAAAAGCCTCTACCTACCCAAATGTTATGCGTAGGGGGTACCCAATTTTGCCACTAATCACTCGAAGTCAATAATCCCCTTACGAATGGCGTATTTCGTCAAGTCCTCACGCCTGGCCAGACCGAGCTTGTGCATTACCGCCTGACGGTATTTTTCCACAGTCCTCATACTCAAAAAAAGCTCCTCTGCCATCTCACGATTTGTCTGGCCGGAGGCTGCCATTCGAAGTATCTGTTTTTCACGGCGGGTCAAGGTACCATAATTCTCCTCACCAGGCTCCTGAGTTGTCGCAACGAAGCCCTCCAGCAAAGATTTGGCGACCGCAGGTGAGAGAAAGACATGTCCCTGGTGAACCGTGTGGATAGCATAGAGTAGTTCCTGGGGTTCGGCTTCCTTCAGGATATAACCCGATGCTCCCGCCCTGAGCACGGGGAAGAAAAATTCTTCGTCATCGTGCATGCTGAGGACAAGCACACTGGTATCGGGCAGTTCCATCTTTATTCGTTTGGTAGCCTCAATTCCGTTCATTCCCGGCATGGCAATATCCATCAGCACCAGGTCAGGGCGGAACTGTGCCGCTTTTTCTATTGCTTCTTCCCCTCCCGCTGCCTCACCGACTACTTCAATATCAGACTCACCCTCAAGCAATGACCGTATGCCGGCTCGAACAATCCCATGGTCGTCCACAATTAAAATACGAATCTTGCTCATTATGTTAATTACCCTCCAGAGGAATTTGGAATCGTATCCGGGTGCCCTGCCCGGGTTTTGATTTTATACTTAGCTGACCGCCAACAGCGCCGACCCTTTCACGAATGCCACGTAACCCCCAAGATTCCGGTGCCTGAAGGGCTGCCTCAACATCGAACCCGCTACCATCGTCCTCAATGGTAGCAGTTACCCGGGAATTTGTTGCTGATACTTTAATATTAACCATAGATGCACCGGAATGACGGACAACATTAGTGGTTGCCTCCTGAATAATCCTGAACAATGTAAGCTCCATCCGAGAGGGCAGCCTGTCTTCCAACCCGGAGAAGCTGAAACGCACTTCTATATCAGTAGCCTCCAGACGACTCTTAACATACGAGCGCAAAGCCGGAGCCAAACCAAGCTGGTCAAGAACTTCAGGCCGGAGGTCGTAAATCAGCTTACGCAATTCCGTCAGAGTTTGAGCGGCTAGCGAACGTGAGTGTAATAGTCCCTGTTTAGCGTCCGCTGCTTCGCTGGGTAGACTGTCAATCGCCCTGGCCAAATCCATCATGATTGCCGAAAGCGCCTGCCCGACTTCATCATGGAGTTCCCTGGCAACTCTTCGCCGCTCCTCCTCCTGAGCGGAAATAAGTCTCTCCAGGAGTTGTCCTCGAATCCCCACCGTTTTTTGCAATTGCTCGGTTCTTTCCTGTACCGTCTCTTCCAGCTCCTTTTTCGAATCTTCAAGAGCTTTAGCGTGTTGCTCAACCTGCTCCACCATTTCGTTAAAGCTACGTGCCATTATCCCAACCTCATCTTCCCTCTGAACTTCAACTCTGGCACTGAAATCACCTCCGGCAATACGCCGGGCTGAGGCGATTAGCTTTAATATTGGGTTAACCACAGTCGACCGGAGCATATAGGTTAGCCCGCCACCCACAATCACAAAAGTGACCCCGGCTATCACCACCATAATCAGTGTTTGCTCCCGGAGTCGTTTATCCAGAATTCCGCTGTCCATTCCAATCTCAATTACCCCTCGAATGTTTTGCTCCGAATCATGGCAACCGTAGCACTCAGGCTTGTTCATTATCGGGAAAATAACATAGAGGTTATCGCTTTCATCACGGTTGTCAAACCGGGTAATCGTTTCTCCGGAGGTAAGTGCCAGGGCGATAGCTTCACCATCCATTATCTGGCCAATCATTGAGGTTTCACTGGAGGCAAAGACTCTCTGTTTATTAGAAAAAATGGTTACTTTATTGACCGGTTCTCTTGAAGCCATCAGGACGACAGATTGCTGCACATGCTCCCGGTCAGCTAAAAGCATATCCCGCTCCAGGGAATCACGAAGCACTGCAGCCAAGGTAATTGTCGACTCTGTAAAGTCAGCTACAGTAGCTTGTCGTTGCAAATAGAGCATCGCCACGCCACCAACAATACCAATAACCAGCAGGATACCGAAGACTAACAGGATGATTCTATATTGAAGCTTCTTCATAAATACCATGAGTACTCACTCACTTCATTTGAAGCATCAGGGGTCATACTTGTAATATCAAAAGC
>JAZFUA010000010.1:0-2863 GCA_036446975.1 Dehalococcoidales bacterium | reverse complement strand
AGCCAGTAGCATCGAGCAGTTTGACGAAGCGCCATATTGTCTATTTTCGCAACAAAATAAGCTATTGCGACATTGGAGATAAAAGAGAGACGCCAGGACTGGCAAACAAACATGGCAGTCACTGGCGACAGTGCGCAATTTTGACAATTTTGCCCATAGAGTGTATCCTGATTATAGGTAGTATGCCCTATATATTTAGTGTCACATACCCTGTTTATTATTTGGTCACACATATTTTTTTATTCACCTTTCTGACATTGGCAGGCGCTTGCTATTTGTAACTTTTGACAGTCCCCTAGCGCATTGTGCTTGAAGACCCAATGGAGTTTTTATGGCCGAATGGGAAAAATTATAGAGCGAAACGAACGGAAATAGAATACGGGAATCGGTTCTTTCTCGATGGTAGATCGGAATGTATGTCACAGAGCTGAGAACACGCCCCGTTTTATAATGTTCTTGGCAGAATAAACTAAATCAATGAGGACCAGGAAATGGCGATGGCGGAACTACCGGAGATTATTCAACTTAATCCATCACTACGCCGGCGGGTAGAAGAATTGAGCGGTGAGAAAATTACCGCCTGCTACCAGTGTGATAAATGCACCAATGGCTGTCCGGTGATATTTGCCATGGACATCGTTCCCCATAAACTGATTCACCTGCTCGGCCTCGGCTACGGGGAAAATGTGCTGACCAGTGATACCATCTGGGTCTGTGCTTCTTGCGAGACCTGCTCAACCCGCTGTCCCAACGGTATTGATATTGCCCACGTCATGGATACCTTGCGGCAACTGTCCGAGCGAGAAGGGGTCGCCTCGCAAAAAAGTGCGTCGCGGTTCCATGCTTCATTCTTATCTTCAATCAAAAGGTATGGCCGGATTTATGAGGTGGGGATGATAGTAAGTTACATACTGAAAAACGAAGGCCCCTTTGGCCTGTTGAAATGGGCAGGCCTGGGGACAGCTTTATTCAAGAGGGGCAAAGTGAATCTGTTCCCTCACTCAATCAAGGGGATGAATCAGGTTAAGCGTATATTTAAGCAGGCAGAAGGAAAAGGACAGCGATGAAGGTTTCCTATTACCCCGGATGCTCCCTGGATGGCACGGCTAAAGAGTATGGAGCTTCCACCGAGGCCGTAGCCCGGTTGCTTGGCATTGAATTAGAGGAGTTGGCGGACTGGAGCTGTTGCGGTGCATCATCGGCTCATGCCACCAGTGATACGCTGGCAGAAATCCTCCCTGCCAGGAACCTGGAGATTGCCAGTAAGGCTGGGCTGGACCTGGTGGTTCCCTGTGCTGCCTGTTTCCAGAGGCTGAAAGCAGCCGATAAAAAGCTCAGTGCGGATGAAACATCCGGCGGGATTTCCGGTAAATACGAGAGCAATTTTCAAATAAAATACCTCGTTGATTTTTTCTGGGATGCTATCGGCGGGAAGAAATTTAAAGAAATAGTGAAGACTCCTCTTCATAACCTGAGCGCGGTTTGCTATTACGGTTGCCTGGCGGTCAGGCCGCCCTGGATAACCGATGCCCGTAACCCGGAAGACCCGCAGGAAATGGACAATATTATGAAGAGCCTGGGTGCTGATGTTAAGAACTGGTCATATAAGACGGAATGTTGCGGTGGAAGCCTGATGATTACCCATCAGAGCATCGCCATGAAACTTACCGCCAGGCTTTTCGATATGGCGATAGAAGCCGGAGCCGAGTGCATCATTGCCGGATGCCCCGAATGTCTGATGAACCTGGACAACCAGCAGGCAAGCATTTCACGTGATACCGGCCGGAATTATAACCTTCCCGTCTTCTATTTTACCGAATTAATGGGACTTTCTCTGGGGAGTCCGTCTTCTGAAGTGGAGAAGTGGCTGGGAGCACACCTGGTGGACCCGCGGCCGCTACTGAAGCAAAAAGGATTGCTCTGAGGGTATAAAAATGAGCGATAGCGGACACAAGGAAATAGTAGCGCAGAACAAAGTTGGTGCGGTCATGGTCGTTGGGGCGGGTATTGCCGGTATGCAGTCGGCTCTGGACCTGGCTAATTCCGGCTTTAAGGTTTATCTGGTGGAGGAGACCAGCGCCATCGGGGGCAGAATGGCCCAGCTTGATAAAACCTTCCCCACCAATGACTGCTCCATGTGTATCATATCACCCAAACTTATCGAAGTTGATAAGCATCTTAATATTGAGCTGATAACCAACGCGCGAGTTGAAGCCGTTGATGGAGAAGCCGGCAATTTCAAGGTCAAGGTGCTGAAAAAGCCCAGGTATATTGACCTGGAGAAATGTACCAATTGCGGTGATTGCGTTGCGGCCTGCCCGGTTGACCAGTTGAATGAGTTTGAGCAGGGTTTGAACGCGCGCAAAGCGGTCTACAAGGCGTATCCCCAGTCGATTCCGGGCACTGTGGCGATAAGTAAGGCGGCCAGGCCGCCGTGCACACTTGCCTGTCCGGCCGGGTGTAACGCGCAGGGATATGTCGCCCTTATTTCCAAGGGCAAGTATGTTGAAGCAGACAGTCACATCAAGCAGTGGATACCGCTGCCATCGGCTCTGGGCAGGATATGCCATCACCCCTGTGAGCAGGCGTGTAACCGGGATGAGGTAGATGAGCCTGTCGGCATCGCATCGCTGAAGAGCTTTGTGGCTGATTTGGTCCGGGGGAAACGCCGGGAAGGTTCCGTTCCGCCGGAAGAAAAGCCGGTCATCGATTCCGCCAAGGCTAAAATAGCCGTGGTAGGGTCAGGCCCTTCCGGGCTTACCTGTGCTTACGAACTGGCAAAGCGTGGTTACCCGGTCACTATTTTCGAGGCTGATTCAGCGCCCGGCGGCCAGCTCCAGCAGACCATTCCTCAGTATCGTCT
>JAZFUA010000009.1:0-3117 GCA_036446975.1 Dehalococcoidales bacterium | reverse complement strand
ACTAATCATATAAATTAAAGGATGAAAAGTATAAAAAGCCTAGCAATCAGATATCGCCAGACCATATTTCTGTTTATTGTTGGTTTAATACTGATTATATATATTTCCCTTGGTTTTCTCTATTTACAGCAGGGCCCACAGCAACGAGACTACGAAAATAAAATTACCACGCTAAGCGCCATAGTTGCCAATCCACTACCCAGCAACGAGAAGTTGGAAGCAGATTATGCAGCTGTTATTCAAGCACTAGCTCCGATTACCCCCTCAGAGGCCATTGAAATGCTAGTCTCGCTGGCCGAAGAGAATGGACTTAACATTGATAAGAACACCGGTAAATTCCGGGTTCCTACGGCTTCAATAAGTAAGATATCGTTGGGTGAAAACACATACGAACTCATCTCTTTCGGGGGTATCCAGGCCCAGGGTGACTATGACAATATTATGGCTTTCGTCTCCGCACTCGACTCGGGCACCAGATTAGAGACCATGGTGTTAACTAGGGTAACTACCCGAGAGGTAGAGGTCACTGTCACTGGTGAAGAGGGTAACAGAAGAGAAGAATTCCGTCGTGTAATCTCGGCAGTACAGAATATGATGATAGACAACGGACTGGCAACTATACCCAATCCAGTAAGCTTTAGGCGAGGGACGGCCACTTATTATATGGGAGATAATGTAAGCACAACTACAACAATTGAAGGCTTCCCCGATATTACTACCTCGGCTGCCGACAAGGGCTACAATGGAAATAACCCACCGAATAAAGGGTATGTACTCTACAGGCACGATAAAATCTCGTCTAGCGATACCACCCAATATGAGACGATAAACTATTTCACTACGTCTACCACTAAGAACTTCTATACCTGTGAGGCGGACGGGACAGTGAGGCAATGGGATGGGCCAAATGTTACTACGGCAATTGAGTATCTGGATAGCCAAGGGGCAAAGACAGAACTGGCGATTTCTCTGGATGTTAAAATCTATACCAGCCCATAACAGCATTTGAGTAGAGGCAGTTAAAAAGGAGAAAGTATAGAGTGGTAACCCTTGAAATAAGCAGCACTGACATCAAGATTATTGAGGTAACCGGAGGGACTGTTGTAAAGTGGGCAAGCTACTCCCTTGAACCGGATATATTTGAAGAGGAAGCAGTCACCAACTCCCAGGCTTTAGGTGCTGTTATCAAGCATGTTATGGCCTCAAGCGGAATCAGGGAGAAGAATGTCATTGTCAGTGTCAGCAGTCTTTATTCGTTGAGCCGAATCGTAACGGTACCCACTCCTCTGGAACAATCCGTGACAGAACAAGCAGTATTAGAAGCAATTGAGGAAGTGATGCCGCTATCTGAGGAGGAGATGTATTTCTCGTGGCACTCTATTGGCCCGGGTGAGGGCGGCCAGCAGGTGCTGGTGACAGGCGTACCAAAAGATATTTTAGATAGTGAAATGCAAACCCTGAAAACAATAGGTATCACTCCGGCTATACTTGACCTCAAGACCCTGGCATTAGCCAGAGCGGTAAACCGGGAGCAGGCTCTTATCCTCAATGTTGATGACGCCAGCCTGGATACGATTTTAATAATTAATGGCATCCCCGAGGTTTTGCGAACAATCGCCTGGCAGCCGAAAGATCTTCCCACTGAAGACAGAACGGAGCATTTGATTTCGGCACTTGACCTTTCGGTGAACTACTTCAATTCACAGCATCCCGATTTTCCTATTGACCCGTCTACGCCTCTTTTTATTACCGGGAAATTATCCGGAGACCTGACCTTAATGGAACAATTACGAGACGGAATAGGATACACCGTTGAGCCGTTTGCACCTCCGCTGGAATATCCGGATCACATGCCTGTCTCCCAGTTTGCCGTCAATATAGGACTGGCTCTGAAAGCTACACCGTCATCCAGGTTGAACCTCGGTTTTAGCCTGAAACGTAAAGAGATCACCAAAAGTACCGGGCCAAACATATCTACAATACCCGATATCAATCTCCTGCCACGGATTTACAAACCGTGGCGGCCATCAATCAAACAGATGTATTCTTTTCTGGCGATGCTGGGTATTTTAGGGCTGATCTTCCCTCTGTACCAGGTGACAACTGAGGCTATGGGAAAAACGACCCGCCTTAATATAAGATATACCGCTATAAATAATCTACTGGAAATGAGAAAGTCTGAACTCGGCAACCGAGAACCCCTGCAAAAAGCAATTAACGAGTATAAGTCCATTATAAATATGGGGGGCGGTATTATTGAGGACCTGGATGTCATCAGGAACCTGGCAGAGGAACTTGGTATTACGCTAACCTCGATTTCCCACGGGGGCAACAATATATCATTTACCTGCCAGGCGCCTGATTACCTCGTCTTCAGAAACTATTTAACCGCTCTTGAGGACAGCGGCCGGTTTTCATCCGTCACCCGTCCTTCCGAGCTCTTCCCCTATCCCACCGGGGGAGCTATTACTATTAAGCTCTCACCCAAGAGCGGCGGGTAAGCAATAGCCTGGAAACTGCCATCCGGATGCTACAATCTTCAATCCAGTCAAGTAACGTGTAATGAGAGGTGCCCTACTTTGAATCACGGACACCTCTCATTATCGTTTTAACTGTACGCTATAGATTATTCGTAACCAGTGGTCACCTGAATCACCGTGCCGTTGGTATCCACAGTATAGGTGCCCTGGGTCGTGTTGGTGGCAAGATAATTGATACCCGAAAGACCACCACCGAAACCATAGAGATTGTAACCATCAATATGGGTATCGGGGAACAACGTCATATCATTGGTGGCAGAGGCTGTAAAGTTCGAGCCTAATGTGGGTAAGCCCTGGTCAGTCATCATAGCAATGGTGGCTGATTGGATGTTGGAAAGCTCGGTCTCAGCCGCCTCCGTTTCACCTCGACCTATGAAGCGCCCCACATTGGGGATGACTACAGCCGCCAGTACGCCCAGAATAGCCACCACAATAAGCAACTCAATCAGGGTAAAACCTTTTTCACCTTTTTTCGGTAATCTCATTTTTTCCTTACTCCTTGTTATATTTTGCCACGGGTTAATACCCGGCAACAAATAATTAGTAGCCAGTGGTCACCTGAATCACCGTGCCGTTG
>JAZFUA010000008.1:0-4621 GCA_036446975.1 Dehalococcoidales bacterium | reverse complement strand
AACTGGCACTTCTGGATGATTCAAGGCCTGGTCATTTCAATTGCGGTTATGCACAGCGTCTTCGAAGCCCCGGGGCTTCTCCACGATCTGGGATTGCCATATTTTATACCCACCACCCTGTTTCTGATTCCGGTAGTGTATGCCGCCATGACCTTCGGATTTTCCGGTGCTCTGGCCACCGCTCTCCTGGCTACCGCCCTCTCCGCCCACAACTGGATATTATTTCATGAGGAGCCGATAGAGCGATTTGGCTGTATGTTCCAGATGCTTACCGTGAATGCCGTGGCCTTCTTTGTCGGGAAACAGGCGGACCGGCAGAAAAGCACCTGGAGACGTGCCGAAGCCACTACAAATGAGCTTAAAGCTTCCAGGTCGAGATATCGCGGTCTTTTTGAGTCCAGTCCTCTGGCGGTCCTGGTTCTTGATTCTTCGAGCGTAATCCTGGAGGCAAATCCGGCGGCCAGCATTCTTTTCGACAGAAACAAAGTTGCTCTGGAAGGTATGCCAATTGCCGACCTGCTCGGGCCTGATGGTGAACAGAAATTGCTGCATTCCTTCAGTAACAGCAGATGGAGGGATGATTCTCTGACCGTAACATTAAAAGACGGCTTGAAACTATACCTGGAGCCGACGTTTTCTGAGATTAATGATGACCAGGGAAATATGGTCACTCAGGTGCTGTTCAGAAATATTACCGAGGAGCATGGCCGGCAGATTGGGCTGAGGACTTACGCGGCCTATGTCATCCGGGTGCAGGAAGAAGAAAGACAACGCATTTCCCGGGAGTTGCATGATGAGACCATACAGTCGCTGGTCTTGCTTTGCCGCAGGTTGGACAGTGCCTGGGATGAAAGTGAGTCTCTACCTCAAGCGCAACGGGACAGGCTGATGGAGTCAAAGAAAATCGCTGAAGAAGCTATCAATGGGCTTCGGGACTTCACCAAAACTCTTCGTCCTCCTATCCTGGACGATCTGGGAATGGTAACCTCAATCCGCAGAATGATAACGGATCTGACGGAAAGGGACAAAATAAAGGGGCAGCTAAAAATAGTAGGTAAGGAAAGAAGGCTACCGTCAGAAATTGAGCTGGGTTTGTTCCGTATCACTCAGGAGGCCTTTCGAAATGTAGAAAAGCATTCCGGGGCAACCCGGGTTGTAGCTACCATAACCTTTGGCCCGAATGAAGTAAGACTGGAAATAGTTGATAATGGAGCCGGTTTTTCTCCCTCGACAGTCTCTGATGACTTTATTGTTAGCGGGCAACTGGGACTCATTTCCATGCAGGAACGCGCCGGTCTGCTCGGCGGCAGACTGGATATTCAGTCTGGTTCCGGAGAAGGTACCCGGGTAACTGTATCTATTCCCGTTACAGATGGGATTCCCGAAGTACCTGCCCACCGCCCGGACTAATGAGCAGGAAACTGAAATTCGCAAACCCTCTATTTTGCCTGGCCGGAATTTCAGAATAAGTGGTGTAACTCTGAGGATATTATATGATGGCATCACTGGGTAAGCTGACACTGCAAAAAAGAATTACCCTGCTTGTTCTGGCCGGATTGACCGCAGGCCTCGGATTATTCAGCTGGTTGGGAGTACAATCCCTGGAAGCAAGTACCGAAAGGATACTTGAAGAGCGACTGGATATAGCCCGTCTGATGGCAAATCACCTGGATGAAACCCTTATCTATATCAAGGTCCAGTTAAAGAATGCCGTCAAGATGACTGATGGACTTCCTGATGAAGAGCAATTTAATGCGCTGGCGGATTCATTGCTCGAAACCTTTGACGAATTGGGAATTTCCGTGCAGAACATTATTATCATTGACAACAATATGAAAATTATTCGGGTTGAACCGGAGGACTCCAGAATGAATGGAGCGAACATCCTTGACCAGCCGGCAGTGCTAAAGACTCTCCAAACAGGGATACCAATGGTATCTAACCTGGTGTCCAGTCCGCTGTTTGAGGTGCCGGTAGTCTTTATCAGTGCCCCCATTATAACCAGTGAAAACATTATTACCGGGGTTCTGGCCATCTCAATTAATATCAAGCAATCCGGTGTGGGTACCTTTGGCCAGACACTCACGGTGGGAGAGACGGGATACACTGAGATTGTGGATGAAAATGGAGTCGTCCTGACCAGAACCAGTCCTGGTTCTCCCCCCGCACTCTTTGAAAGGAGCGACCATCCGGGTAAATTCGCTGAATTGATCAAGCAGGGACAACCCACAGTAGGGACCTGTCACCGGTGTCACGAAACTCCGGAAGCCGGGCCAAAACGCAGAGACGTGCTTGCTTTCGCTCCCCTGTCGACTACCTCCTGGGGAGTGGCTATTCGGCAGTCGGAAGAAGAGGCTCTTGCCCCTACCCGCCAGCTGGAACAACGTCTGCTTCTCCTGGGAACTGTAGTGCTGGTGGCTACTTTTTTACTGGTGTGGATAACCATGCAGGGTATTGTGAAACCGATTAAAATGCTGACTACGGCAGCTCAGAAAGTCGCTGCCGGAGATTTCAAAGCGGCAGTCCCTGTCAAGCGCCAGGACGAGATTGGTCAGCTGAGCACCGCTTTTCACACGATGACCCAGGAACTGGCTAAATCAAGGGATGAGCTGGTTTTACGCAATGAAGAATTGAAGGCTTACACAGCCTATGTCGTTCGTATTCAGGAAGAGGAGCGCCAGCGGATTTCCCGTGAGCTGCACGATGATGCAGTGCAATCTCTGGTCCTGCTTTGCCGACGGCTGGATAGTGCCCTGGATACCGGTGAGCCATTACCCCCCTTGCACAATGATAGACTGCTGGAAATTAAAAATATGGCTCAGGAAATTATCGATGGACTTCGTGACTTCACCAAGGCCCTTCGCCCTCCTATCCTGGACGACCTGGGGATGGTAACCTCAATCCGTAGAATGGTAACGGATATTACCGAACGGGAGGTAGCAAAAGGACAGTTAAAAGTAACCGGGGAAGAACGGCGATTGCCCTCGGAAACGGAACTGGGTATTTTCCGTATCGCTCAGGAAGCACTACGGAATGTTGAACACCATGCGGAAGCCACTCGTGTCAGGGTAACAATAACTTTCACCGATGATGAAGTCAGGCTGGATGTGGTTGATAATGGGATAGGCTTCTCTCTATCCACTGTCTCAGGTAATCCTGTGGCCAGCGGTCAACTGGGACTCATTTCCATGCAGGAGCGGGCTGGACTGCTCGGCGGCTGGCTGAAAATCAAGTCTGCCCCCGGAGAAGGTACCAGGGTAACTGTTTCGGTCCCTGTTACTGATGACAACCAGTAGCGGGGCTTTTATGCTCAAGACCCCGGGAAGCTATTTAGTTGTCAGGAATGCCCACCAGGGACCTTTTTCAACAATAACACTGGCTTCCAGATTGCTGGCATCCACGGTTGAAGTTTTCTCAACCACCACAGAGATGAAGCCGAACAGTTTTCTGTTTTCGACTGTTTTAATTTTATAAACCGCTTTAGCATTTTCTTCTTTCAATTCAATCTCTTGGGGTTCAATCCCCAGTTTCTCAATAAGAATGCTCGGCATAAGCTTAACCTCGGAATTCCCAACTCTTAAAACTTCAAATCTGCTAATTTCATCCTTATCAACACCAATACTTAACTCCGCTGCTTTTACTTGAAGGGTCCCATCCTGAAGAATCACCCCGGCCCTGGTTGGCTTTATTTCCAGGTCCCTACTGTTAATACTGATTAGCACACTCTTGGCAACTGTTTTAACAACCGCCTGGTCCATCCTTATTTCGCCCGGTCTTACTTCTATTTTTGTGACCAGCCCACTGACTTCCCTGGTATTAATTTTATCTTTACTTTTAATAAGTTCCTCAATCAGCCTATCTATCTCATTTCTTAGCTCTTTAAGGATGACTATTTGTTTATTTACCTCAACTTCTTTTGTGGTTATCTCAGCAATCCTGCGGCTGAAATAATCTGTTATCTCCACTCCGGATTCCACTGCGATTGGTCTCGTAACGGCGACGTAGTGGGCATCCCCGGGAGAGTAAACGCGCTGTTCTGGTGTAAGAGTTAGGGCACCACTACCGGTTCCGGTAGTTACACCGGCTTCGCATTTTGTTCTTAGTCTCTTAATCCCTTCATCAAGTTCAGCTATTATTTTTCTAATCTCTTCTTTTCCCTCACGATATCCTTTATCTTTAAGCTCATCATCAGACAAAGCATAAAGAGCTTCGTAATGTTGCTTCTTACTTTCCCAGGTTTTTAGCTCGGCGCATTCGTCCAGTCGAATGGGACTAACCGCAGTTACTTCTATTGGAACCAGCTTGACTGGTTTTTCTACGGCCAGTTGCGGTATACCGGATTCTCTTGTAGCCTTCTCTATCTCCCCTTTAATAACCCGGATTTTTTCCAGAATAGTTTTGGTCAGTTCCTCATCCCCCTTACGTTCCGCCTCCCCAAGCATCTTCACTAACCTTTCGTATTCCTCCATTAGCCCGGTATTAACAGTAATCACTCTCGGGGCTGTTTGATTGTCACTACCCTCTTCTCCAGATACAGCAACCTCTTTTTCATTTCTCTCTTCAGTTTGAGCAAGGGCCGGAGATGCTCCGAATATCAAAGATATCGAGATTATCGAAACCA
>JAZFUA010000007.1:0-6484 GCA_036446975.1 Dehalococcoidales bacterium | reverse complement strand
GCTCGCCAAGATCCGCTCGCCCTACGCCGACGGTGAGGTGTTGCTGGCTGATTGCGAGCAAGCCGGTCAGCAGGCGCTGGTGGCCAGTGGTGGTCAAGGAGGACAGGGTAATACGCATTTTACTTCATCAACCAACCAGGCTCCGCGAATTGCCCAGAAGGGAGAGGCAGGGAGCGAACTCACCCTGATTCTGGAACTAAGACTTATTGCAGATGTCGGTATCATCGGTTTTCCCAATGCCGGAAAGTCTACCCTGCTGGCTGCCGCTTCGGCAGCCAGACCTAAAATAGCCGCCTATGCGTTTACCACACTGGAACCTGTTCTGGGAGAGGTTGAGGTGGGATTAAAGAGTTTTATTATTGCCGAGATTCCGGGACTGATAACCGGAGCTCATCTCGGGCGGGGCCTGGGGCATGATTTTCTGCGCCATATTATGCGCACCAAGATACTTATCCACCTGATAGACGGCAGTTCAGAATCGCCCGAAGAAGACATGGCCCGGGTGAATGCGGAGCTTGGCTTGTTCGATACGGCACTGGCTCAAAAGCCGCAACTGGTGGCGGTCAACAAGATTGATTTACCTCAGGCGCAGACGCGCTTAGCTGAGATTAAAGAGGTATTCAGCGGAGTCGGAATTACGGCCTTTTTTATTTCGGCAGCCAATGGCGACGGGGTTGATGATTTGATGGCTAAAGCTTTGAAGATGCTGAGCCAGGTGGAGGCTGAGGTAGAGGCGAGGCAGACAAGTCAAAAGACGGTTTTTCGTCCCCAGCCCAGAGAAACCGGTCCCAGAGTCCATAAGGAAGAAGATATCTTTGTGGTGACGGCGCCGGAACTGGAGCGTATCGTTGCCAGGGTGGATATGTCCGACCCTGAAGTACGCAACCAGATACAGAGGCAGTTGGACAGAACCGGGATTAGCCGCCTGCTGGAAAAGGCCGGGGTGAAACCGGGAGATAAGGTGCGCTGCGGAGATGATGAGTGGGAGTGGTAGAACAATTAAGATAGGTGTACTTGGGGGAACTTTCGATCCCCCTCATAACGGGCATATTACCATTGCTGAAGAAGTGATGGCACAGCTTGGATTGACTGAGGTCTATTTTGTACCGGTTGGTTTACCCTGGCTTAAGGATAATCTTTCAATTTCGCCTGCCATACACCGTATTCAGATGATACGCCTTGCTATCGCTGATAAGCCCTGCTGGAAACTGGCTGCTCTGGAGGTTGGACGGTCTGGACCTTCTTTTACCGTCGACACTATTATTGAGTTACAGGCTCAACTTGGCGCTGGTGATGAGCTGTTCTTCATTCTAGGGTGGGATAATTTAAGTCAGTTGCCTCTATGGCGAGAGCCATCCCGACTGATTCAGGCCTGTACACTGGTAGCTGTCCGCAGGCCGGGCTATTCTCTCCCCGATCTGGACTCCCTTGAAGAGGCTATACCCGGATTGACTAAGAGGTTGATAGTTCTGGATAAACCGGAAATAGATATCAGCTCTACGGAAATCAGGCAACGGGTTGCCCAGGGTCTGCCGATTCGTCACCTGGTGCCTGAACCGGTGGCGGCATACATAGAAGAAAAGGGACTGTATTCAGATAAGGCAGTGTAAGGGATTTGATTTAGATATTTGAAGGAGGAGTTAAACAGTGAAGGCAATTGGCATTGTGGGCAGTCCAAGAAAGAATGGAAATACGGAGATTTTAACACGCCACGCCCTCGAAGCGATTGCCGAAGGGGGACCGGATACAGAACTGATAACCCGGGCAGGTTCCAGCTACTGGAATATTGCCTTCGGCGGTGAGAAAGGGCAGGTCCGGGAGGATGAAGAAGGGCTGGGGTGGGGCCTGGAACTTCGGCAAGAATGGGCTCACCTGGTAAAGAAAGTGGGGAGCTAGCATGTAAGGGGGCTCTGGAAACAATCAGCGCAGGATATCAAGTATCCTGCGCTTTTTTTACCGGTTTTAAGTTCGAGTACTAAACATCCAGGGTGGCTGCTTTGGCGTGGGCCTGGATAAAGGCTTTGCGGGGGGGTACTTCATCCCCCATCAGGACATGGAAGATATGGTCGCTTTCAGCCGGGTCGTTAATATTTACCGTCAGCAGGGTGCGGGTATCCGGGTTCATGGTGGTCTCCCAGAGCTGCTCGGCGCTCATCTCGCCCAGACCCTTGTAACGCTGCAAGTTAATATTTTTGCTACCTTTCAGCTTCTTATAGACCTCTTCTCTTTCCTTTTCCGTGTAGACCCATGTCTCCTGTTTAGCATGCCTGATACGGTAAAGGGGCGGTTGAGCAATATAGAGGTGACCGGCGTTAATCAGCTCTACCATATGGCGGAAGAAGAAGGTAAGTAACAGAGTGCGGATATGAGAGCCGTCCACGTCGGCATCAGTCATCAGGATAACCCGGTGATAGCGGAGCCGTGACAGGTCAATCTCATCATCAATGCCGGTGCCGAGGGCGGTAATGATAGCCCGTATTTCTGTATGTGACAGCATCTTGTCAGAAGCCGCCTTTTCAACATTGATGATTTTACCCCGCAGGGGCAGTATGGCCTGAAAACGGGGATTTCTGCCCTGCTTGGCCGAACCGCCGGCCGAATCGCCCTCAACCAGGTACAGTTCACAGTGCTCGGGATTTCTTTCGGAGCAGTCGGCCAGTTTACCCGGCAGGGTAGCTGAGAGGAGACCGCTCTTTTTTACGATAAGGTCACGGGCTTTGCGTGCCGCATCCCTGGCCTTGGCCGCCAGCAGGCACTTCTCTACGATTTTCTTTACATCATCAGGGTGCTCCTCGAAATAGAGGGATAATCCCTCGCTGAGGGCGCTCTCTACAATCCCCTTTATTTCAGGGTTGCCCAGCTTACCTTTGGTCTGTCCCTCAAACTGGGGGTCGGTCAGCTTGACGCTGATAATGGCGGTCAGTCCTTCCCTGGTATCTTCACCGGTCAGGTTGGGGTCATCTTCCTTAAGAAACTTGCCTTTACGGGCGACATCGTTCAGGACCCGGGTCAGGGCGGTGCGGAAGCCGGTAAGGTGGCTGCCGCCATCGGCGGTATTCACGCAATTGGCGAAGCTGATGACCGAGTCTGCGAATCCGTCATTATACTGGATGGCTACCTCAACCTGGGTGCTGTTAACTAACTTTGAGATGTAGATGGGCTGGTGACGGACATCCCTCTTCCGGTTCAGGTGGCGGACGAAGCTTGAGATACCGCCCTCGAAAAAGAAAGTCGCCTCGTCGCCGTCCCTTTCGTCTGTGAGAGATATCTCCACTCCCTTGTTCAGGTAGGCCATCTCCCGGAAACGATCGCGGAGCGTCTTGAAGTCAAACCTGGCCTGGCCGAAAATTTCCTCATCGGCCAGGAAAACGGTGGTAGTGCCGGTGCCCTCTGCGTCACCAATCGGGGTTACCGGGGCCTGGGGTATGCCCTGCCTGTATTCCTGAAAGTGGTTTTTGCCGTTCATCTTGACAGTGACGGTGCACCAGGCGGAAAGGGCATTGACCACCGAGGCGCCAACTCCGTGGAGCCCGCCGGATACTTGGTAGGTCTTGCCGCCGAATTTGGCTCCGGCGTGGAGCGTGGTCATTACCGTTTCAAGAGCGGATACCTCGGTAACCGAGTGTATATCCACCGGAATACCCCGCCCGTTATCTTCAACCTTGACCGAATTATCTTTAGCAATGGTCACATTGATTTTATCGCAGTATCCGGCCATGGCTTCATCAATGCTGTTATAGGTGATTTCATAGACCAGATGATGGAGTCCGTTCTGGTCAGTGCTGCCGATGTACATACCGGGCCGCAGGCGCACCGCCTCCCTGCCTCCCAGGACATGAATATCTTCGGCGGTATAACCGTTATTCTCTTCGTTGGTGGGTAAAACTGATTCTTTGGTCATAGCGGTGCTTGCTACCTCCTTGATGTCAATTATTTAAGAAAGGGAAACAGGGTAGGGGGGAAGGTCAATTGAGACCGAAAAATGGTGAGCAGAACGGACTAAAAGGCAGGTGATAGATAATCCGGGCGATGAAACTCTCATCAAAAACATTATAACACAATTTGAGAGTAATGTGAAGCTATTGACAGTTGTGTCCGGGTGGTGCATAATATATTAGTCAGAAAAACTATCCCCTCACTGGGTAAACGGCTTTCCGGTAAGAGTATTAATACCTCCCGAAAAAAGTTGACATACAGGCTGCGGCTGTGATAGACTGACTCTTTGTCAATTGGTAGCTCAGTAGACGGGTGACAGATTGAAAAGTGCTGTTCGATTTGTCTTTAGTGGATGAGCTCAAGGCTCATCCATTTTGAGTGTAAGAAGAGAGGTAGATATGCCAACTATAAATCAGCTGGTACGTAAAGGGCGAAAGAAAATAACGAAAAAGACCAAGACACCAGCCTTGCGTTTTACCTATAATACGTTGAAGAACCGGCTGGTGGAGGGTAACGGTTCTCCCCAGAAGCGGGGAGTCTGTGTTCAGGTAAAGACCACCACCCCGAAGAAGCCTAATTCGGCTCTGCGCAAGATAGCCAGGGTGCGGTTGTCCAACATGATGGAGGTAACCGCTTATATTCCCGGCGAGGGGCATGAATTGCAGGAGCATTCCGTAGTCCTCATCGAGGGGGGGCGGGTAAAGGATTTACCCGGTGTCCGCTATCATATTATTCGGGGGACACTGGATACTACCGGCGTGGCTAACCGGCGGCAGGGTCGTAGTAAATACGGTGCCAAGCGGGTTAAGCCCACGGCTAGGAGCTAGGAGGAAAAATGTCAAGGCGTAGCGCGGCAGTAATAAGAGAAACCCCACCTGATGCCAGGTATCATAATGTCATCGTCAGTAAACTGATTAATAAAATAATGATGGATGGCAAAAAGAGCACTGCGGAAAAAATAGTCTACGGGGCTCTGGATACTATTGAAGAAAGGGAGACTACATCTCCGCTGACTGTGCTGTCACAGGCGGTCAGGAACGCTACTCCCCAGCTTCAGGTGAAGTCACGCCGGATTGGCGGCGCTACCTACCAGGTGCCGATAGAAATCCGACCCGAGCGGAGTCTCTCGCTGGCAATACGCTGGCTGGTAGCCTCGGCCCGGGCCAGACAGGGTAAATCTATGATAGAAAAACTGGCTGGTGAACTGAGTGATGCCTCAAAAGGGCAGGGAGTGACGGTTAAGAAACGAGATGATACCCACCGGATGGCTGAGGCTAACAGAGCCTTTGCTCACTACAAATGGTAGGGTACTAACGGCTAATAATTGTAATGTTAATAATATGGTAAGAACATCAGAAACAGCAAAGCAGGAACAGAGGGGTAAGACGGTGGCCAGAAGTTATCCGTTGGAAGATATCCGGAACATAGCCTTTATCGCTCATATCGATGCGGGTAAAACGACTGTCACCGAGAGGATATTATATTATACCCGCCGTACCCATAAAGTCGGTGAGACACATGAAGGTACAGCCGTAATGGACTGGATGGAGGAAGAAAGGGAACGAGGGATTACTATCACGGCGGCGGCGACCACCTGTTACTGGCAGGACCATCGTATTAATATTATTGATACTCCGGGGCATGTTGATTTTACCGCCGAGGTTGAGCGTAGTCTCAGGGTGCTGGATGGGGGGGTGGTTGTTTTCGACGCCGTAGCCGGAGTCGAAGCTCAATCGGAGACGGTTTGGCGGCAGGCGGACAAGTACCATGTTGCCAGGATTTGTTTTATTAATAAGATGGACAGGGTCGGGGCCAATTTCCACCGCACCGTATCGATGATTGAAGAACGGCTGCGAGACAAGCCTCTGCTCATTCAATTACCTCTGGGCAGCGAGACCTCATACCGGGGGATTATTGACCTGGTAGAGAACCGCGCCTGGAGTTTTGATGGTGATATAGACTCAGAACCGGAAGAAGTGCCGATTCCCGAATCAGAGTTAGCAAAATGCGAAGAATTTCGTCATGCTCTGATTGAAAGACTGGCCGAGGTAGATGACGAGCTGCTGGACGCCTATCTTGAAGGGCATGATATTACTCCAGCCGACCTAAAGGCAGCCCTGAGGAGGGTAACCATGGCTGATAAAGGAGTGCCCATACTTTGCGGCAGCGCCCTGAGGAACAAAGGTATGCAAGCGTTGCTTAATGCTATTATCGATTACCTGCCGTCGCCACTGGATATGCCTCCGGTGAAGGCAATGAATATACGGGGTACCGAAGTTACCCGTATGCCGAGTGATGAAGAGCCGTTTACCGCCCTGGCCTTCAAGGTGGTCTCCGACCCCTTTGTTGGCAGGCTGTTCTACTTAAGGGTATATTCCTTCCGGGTGGAATATGGTTCCCAGGTATTTAATTCGACCCAGCATAAGAAAGAGCGCATTGGCCGGTTACTCCTGATGCATGCCAATCGGCGTGAAGAGGTGGATGGGGCGGATACCGGGTCTATCGTGGCTACCCTGGGATTAAAAAATACCTTTACCGGTCATACTCT
>JAZFUA010000006.1:0-2626 GCA_036446975.1 Dehalococcoidales bacterium | reverse complement strand
AGCCCAGGATATCAGAATCGAAGATGTGCCCGAACCCACAGTGGAGAAAGACGGGGTTATTATTAAGGTTCACAGCTGCGGTATATGCGGCTCAGATTTACATTCTTATAAAAGGGGCCACCGGCCGAAAATGACTCCGGGTCATGAATTCGGGGGCGAGGTTGTGGAGGTCGGCCCCAACGTAAAAGACGTTAAGATTGGAGACCGGGTGGCCGTGATGAGCGGTCGGGGTTGCGGCGAGTGTTACTGGTGCCAGCGGGGAGACTGGATACGCTGTTCAAAGATGGCCCTGCTGGGTATCGGGATGCCGGGCGCTTTTGCCGAGTATGTATCTGTGCCCAATTTCTCCATGGGCCTTTACGCCACCAGACTGCCTGAATCAGTCAGCTTCCAGCAGGGAGCTACTGCCGAGCCTCTCTCGGTGGCCCTGCATGCGGTAAACCAGGTTCAGCCCCAGCCCGGGGATACGGCCGTGGTTATCGGCCTGGGCATAATCGGACTCTGTATCGTTCAAATCCTGAAATCTATGGGGGTGTCCCGGATTATCGCCAGCGGCCGGAGAGCCAAACGACTTCAACTGGCTAAAGAGGGTGGAGCCGATGTGGTGATAGACGCGGCCGCTGAGGACGCTCTGCCGGTGGTCGCTGAGATAAGCGAAGGAAAAGGGGCCGATGTCGTTTTCGAGGTTGCCGGTACCACCGATACTTTCCAGCAGTCCCTCAAGATGGTTCACCGGGGCGGCAAGATTGACATTGTCGGGCTGTACCAGGAACCGATTACCTGGAACCCTTCTTTTATCGTCAGCAATGATATAACGATTTTTGGCTGCGGTCTGCGATTTGATCTGCCGGGGGCGGTTGAATTACTGGAGAGCGGCAAGGTAGACACCCGGCCGCTGGTTACCCACCAGTTCCCCCTTGAAAAGGTAAAAGAGGCCTTTGCTACCCAGGCCGGGGTGGCGGAAGCTATCAAGGTGCTGGTAAATCCCTGAAACGGAAAGTCAGTAACAAAATAACAGGCGTACCCGTTAATACTGATACACCTGTTATATTAACCAAGGAGGGCTGATTTTCCGGAGTAAAATCTCGATTAATAATAATTATGACTGTTTATTATTTCTCTTACTCTTCTTCTCAAGTTCACGCCGGAGGGCTTCTTCCCTCTCTTTTTTAACTTTCAGTTCGAGTATCTTAAAGACGGTCTTGGCTTTTCCTGCAAGTACAAAGTTCTCCATAACTAACCCCCTCTATATATATCCCTGATTATTCGTATACTTCAAATTACCACTCGAACATAAAGACGGGGATAAAGATAATAAATATTTCATAAAGGTTTCCTAAATATTCCATAAAGGCGGTATAAATGTTTCATAAAGAAAACCGCATCCATAAGGTAAGGTTACTTAATGCAGTCTCCTGTATTCAGATAGAAAATTACTGTATAATAAGAATGAAGCCAGGAGGCTGAGAAACATTCATTTTTGGGCTAAGGGAGGGGGAAGAGGTGAAAAACAAAAGGTTTATTATCGGCGGTATCGTAATATTTCTGGCCATAGGCTATCTGGGTTTCATGGGCTTTCAGGCATCGGCCACCTATTACTACACCGTCAGTGAATTTACTGCTCCGGAAAGTCTGACTTACGATGAGAATACACGTATAAGCGGTGACGTTCTTAGCGGTTCAGTGGAAAAACCGGAGGCTCTAACCATGCAGTTTATTGTTACCGAGGGCGGACAGAGTCTGCCGGTTTTCTACCAGGGAGCCGTTCCTGATTCTTTCGAAGAAGGAAACGGGGTGGTACTGGAAGGTTACCTGGACGGAGATGGCGTCTTTCAAGCCCATACTCTGCTGGTGAAATGCCCTTCCAAATATGTTCCTGAAGGTGACGAAACACAATGATGGAATATAACTTATGGCAGACATAGGTTATATTTCTCTTTTTCTGGCTTTAGTAGTTTCAGTTTACTCCATTTTCGCCTTCATACTCGGGGTAAGAGGGAAAAACCCGGTACTTATCAGCAGCGCCAGGAACGGTCTTCTGGCAGGTACGGCTCTTATTTCCTTATCCACCTTAATCCTGCTCATAAGCTTCCTGACCCACAATTTTGAGATAGAATATGTGGCCAGGTATTCCAGTACGGACACCCCACTGGCCTATCTGATAAGCGGCCTCTGGGCCGGTAATGACGGTTCCCTGCTCTTCTGGGCCTGGCTCCTTTCCGTAATCGCGGCGGTGGTAATACTGCAGAAACGCACCGTTGGCAACGACCTTGTGCCCTACGCATCCTCCATTATTATGGCCACCCAGGCTTTCTTTCTCATCCTGGTTCTTTTTGTTTCAAACCCTTTTACCAAACTGGGTTTTATCCCGGTCGATGGTCTGGGACTCAACCCCCTGCTGGAAAATCCAGGGATGATAATTCACCCTCCGGCCCTGTTAGCCGGTTACGTTGGCTTTACCGTCCCCTTTGCTTTCGCCATCGCCGCTCTATTGATGAGAAGACTCAGTGATGAGTGGATAATCGCGGTGCGCAGGTGGACGCTGATGGCCTGGCTCTTCCTGGGAATCGGCAATCTGATTGGCGCCTGGTGGGCCTATAACGAACTGGGCTGGGGCGGCTTCTGG
>JAZFUA010000005.1:0-2155 GCA_036446975.1 Dehalococcoidales bacterium | reverse complement strand
ACGGGCTGACACCAGTAACAACGTCGCCGGAGGACTACCACTAATGACCGAAATCCTGTTGATAAGACACGGGGAAACCGAGTGGAATGCGGCCGAGCTATTCCGGGGTCGGGCGGACATCCCGTTGAACGAAAACGGAGTACGGCAGGCAGAGCTACTCGCCGAATATCTTGAGGCTAAGCAAATAGATGCCATCTCTTCCAGCCGGCTGCGGCGCGCCCGGAAAACGGCGGAAATAATCGCCGGACGGCACGGGCGGGAGGTCAAGAACGCCGGGGGACTTATCGACATTGATTTCGGCGAGTGGCAGGGCTTATCCCACCAAGAGGTAAAAGACAAGTACGGGGAGCTCTACACCACATGGATTAACCACCCTGACCGGGTAAGGTTCCCGAGTGGGGAAAGCCTGGGCGAAGTGAGGGAGAGAGCGCAGGCGCTGGTAAATAAGCTGGTTACCGAGTATGAGGGAAAAACAATAGTGCTGGTGTCACACCGGGTGGTGAACAAGGTGCTCATCTGCGCCCTGCTGGGGCTGGGCGATGCTCACTTCTGGAATATCAGGCAGGACACCGGCGGCATCACCACCTTCAGCTACCAAAACGGGCGGTTCATTCTCATCCGGCACAACGACACTTCTTTCCTGGCAGCTATGGGACAGGCTCCACTGGGGGATTTTTGAGGGGCGGGGGAGAAGGGAAAACGAGGTTTTCCGAATTAGTTCTGCTCAATCGCGGTTGATATTATAATCCTTTCTTTTGGTAATACCCTCTTGACAAATGGTATCATTAATGATACCATTCTTGTAGAGAGATGGATTCCACAGATAGCGTAGTTAAGCAACTAGGAAAGAATCCGAAAAATGTTAGTTTCGCTGACCTCTGTAAAATCTGTGAATGTTACTTTGGGGAAGGTCGTCAAAAAGGAAGCCATATTATATATAAAACTCCCTGGATTGGTGACCCTAGAATTAATATACAGGACGATAATGGCAAGGCAAAAGCATACCAAGTTAGACAAGTGTTAAAAGCCATTGAAAAACTGGAGGTACAAAATGGTAACTAAATTAGCAATAAAGAATGACCGCTATACTTATCGGGTTACCTGGTCGGAAGAAGATAAAGAATATGTAGGATTGTGTGCAGAGTTTCCTAGCCTAAGTTGGTTAGATGATAATCAAGAAGCAGCTTTGCGGGGTATACGAAGTGTAGTGGCAGAAGTCATTTCAGATATGCAATCCAGCAATGAACCTGTTCCTGAACCACTCGCTACAAGACAGTATTCAGGCACATTTACAGTTCGCATACCGCCAGACGTGCATAGACGTCTCGCAATACAGGCAGCAGAAGCTAATATCAGCGTTAATCGTCTTGTCAGCGCCAAGCTGGCTACACAGTAAAAGCGGGGCTGATTATTTGCCCCACCCAGCTAAAGCAGCTTTCCTGACTATCTCCTTTCGCCTTGCGGGTATAAGCCTTTCGGTTCGCAATGACATCACTTCCCCCATTTGACAAACCACTGAAATATTGTTAGAATTAAACATTATATGTAAAGGCTGCGAACGGGAGTAGTAAGCTTCAAAGCGGGGCACAGAGAGTCGGGTAAGGTGTGAGCCGACGCCAGCGCCGGAGCCGAATGGACCCGGGAGCCGCAAGCCGAAAGTCGACTGACGAGTAGGCCTTGACGCAGGGGAAGCGTTATCGTATCCCGGGGTATCGAGGCAAGTACCTGAAAAGCCTGCCTCCGTACCTGCAGAGATGGCCGTCTTCACCGTTCCCGGAGACGACCGAGAAGGGTGGCACCGCGAAAGCAAGCCTCTCGCCCCTTTTAGGGTGAGAGGCTTTTTTATTTGTCGCGTAGAAGGATAATGTATTACCCGACGCTTGAAGAAGTACGACAACTGAAGAAACAGGGCAACCTGGTGCCGGTGTACCGCGAGATAATGGCCGACATGGAAACACCCGTTTCCGCCTACCTCAAGATTGCCCGCGGCGATCACTCGTTCCTGCTGGAGAGCGTGGAGGGCGGCGAACGGCTCGCCCGCTACAGTTTCATCGGCACCGAACCGTCGATAGTACTGGAAACAGGCGAGGGTAATAAAATCGACCCCCTGCTGCTGATAGAAAAAGTGTTCCGTCAATTTCAGCCGGTGCCGGTT
>JAZFUA010000004.1:0-9978 GCA_036446975.1 Dehalococcoidales bacterium | reverse complement strand
TATCGTCGAGGAATATAAGTGCGAAGGCGCTGAAATGGTTCTTGTAACTGTCGGTAGCGCCGTCGGCACGGCCAGGCAGGTTATCGATGACATGCAGGACCGGGGTTACAAGGTGGGTCTGGTAAAACTGAAGATGTTCCGTCCCTTCCCTCTGGAGAAAATAAGGAAAGCCTTAAAGGGGAGGAAGAAGATAGCCGTTATCGAGAGGGACATATCCTCCGGACAATGCGGTATTTTCTATCAGGAAATCAAATGGGCCATTTATGACAAGACTCCTATTTATGGGTTTGTCGGCGGTCTCGGAGGTGAAGACCTGACCCCGGAATTAATTGAAAAAGCGATAATGTATTCTCTTGAAAATGACCCGCCCAATCAGGAAGCGATCTGGTTGGGACTCCAAAAGGAGGAAGTTGATGACTACGATAGACGTACCGTTAAAGTATTCTAATACTGAAGAATTCATCACTCCGCCTCATGCGTTCTGCGCCGGTTGCGGGCTGGCTTTAGCTTTACGCTACTGTCTTAAAGTCCTGGGAGACAAGATTGTACTGGTACCTACTGCCGGGTGCACCGGTCCGGGCGCCGGACGGTCTATGATTCACAATGGCAAACCCATTGATTCGATAGGCTCCCCTTTCGGAAATATTGCCATGTTTGCCGGGGGAATAAGCACCGCTTTGAAAGCCCAGGGAGACGATGAGACGCTGGTGGTTGGCTGGGGCGGTGACGGGGCTACTTTTGATATCGGATTTGGCGGTATCTCAGCTTCAGCAGAGAGGAATGAAGACATGCTTTTTATCTGTGTTGATAATGAGGGCTACCAGAATACTGGCAACCAGCGGAGTTCAGCCTCGCCGTGGATGAGCACCAACGCAACCAATCCGACTGGTTTCACCAAGATGGAGTTTAAAAAAGATATTGATACCATTTTAGCTGCCCACCGGATACCCTATGCCGCGGCTGCCTCGGTTGGTTATCCCGAGGACCTTATGGCAAAAGTAGCCAAAGCCAAGAGCAAAAAGGGATTTCGGTTCATTCATATTTACGTTCCCTGCCCCTCGGGTTGGGGTTGCGCCTCGGAGCTTACCATGGAAATTGCCCGTTTAGCGGTTGACACCAAGGTATTCCCCATCTTTGAGGTAGAAGACGGAGTACACATGACCATCACCCGGCAACCGAAGGGATTGCCGCTGTCAGATTACATCAAGACTCAGCGCCGCTTTAACGGAATGAGTGATGAAGACCTGGCAAGATTCGAAAGAAGCGTTGAACAGCGATGGCAGAGGCTGCAATTTCTGGCAAGCTATAAAGAGCTTTAGTACTGAATGGAAGATGCCGGTACAATTGCCTGTGATGTCCTTGTGATAGGAAGCGGCGGAGCCGGACTTAGAGCCGCTATCGCCGCCAAAGAAGCCGGAGCAGATGTCCTGCTCGTTACAAAATCACGCGTCAATTTCAACAGCAACACTCTCATCTCGGCGGGTCTTTTCGCCGAGCCGTCCGGATGGTATGACTCTCAGGATAATCCGGAGATACATACCAGGGATACTCTGGCTGGCGGCCGATTTATCGGGGACCGGAAGCTGATATCCGTGGTAAGTAACCAAATTGGCCGGCAGGTAGCTTTTCTGGAAAAATGCGGGGTAAAACTGGTGGCCCAAAGAGCCGGCCCTGATATTACCGTCAGCCCGCCGCCGGGACACAGCTTCCCACGCCATATCAGAAGTGAAGGCAATAACGGCCGGGATTTCATCGTACCCCTGAATAATTACGCCCGGAAAATAGGCGTCAGATATGCTGAAAAAGTACTGATTACCCGGCTCTTTACTACCGGGGGGCGGTTTGCCGCGGCTAGCGGGATTACGGGCGACAACCGGTTTCTGTCCTTCCAGGCAAAGTGTTTGATACTGGCCACCGGCGGTTTTGCCCAAATCTATCTTAACAATGATAATGCGGCCAGCGCTACGGGTGACGGGCTGGCCTTGGCCGCGCAGTTAGGCATTCCCCTCAGAGATATGGAGTTCGTTCAATTCTATCCCACGGCGACTGGTAAACGGGGTAACCGTATTGTTCTTTACGAGGGTCTTATCGGTCGTGGTGCCAAATTCAGGAATTCAATTAGAGAGGACATCCTCGCCAAAAGCGGCTTGCTGGATAGAAAATCCATGACCAGGGACCGGATTACCCGGGCTCTTATGAGTGAAATCATCGACGGAAAAGGTGTAGATGGAGGAATTCTTCTGGACCTCAGCTCGGTTCCCGGTTCTTTACCTAAGTCATTGACGTCCCTGACCGGTAAGGAACATCCGGAGCCGGGAATGTTTGTCGTTACGCCTACCGCTCATTTTTGCATGGGCGGTATCATAATTAGTGAAAGCGCCGAGACAGAGGTGCCCGGTGTATATGGCGCGGGTGAAATTTGTACCGGGGTACACGGCGCCAACCGTCTGGCCGGTAACTCCCTGGCCGAGATTTTCAGCATCGGAGAAATTGCCGGCAACATTGCTGCTTTAAAAGCCCTGGATACAAATAATCCGGCATTCCCTGAGGGTGAGGTAGTTGTCGAAAAGGCCAGGCTAGAATCACTAATATTAACCGACGGACAGAAGACGGAAAGACTGAGCAGCTCTCTTAAAGAGGTAATGTGGCAAAAAGCGGGGATTATTCGCCAGGGGTCAGACCTTAAAGAGGCCATTTTACGGATTGAAGAATTGAAGCTGCTTTCGGCAAAACTCGAAGCGGGAGATTCAAGGGGTCTGATTAAATCACTGGAGTTTAAAAATATGCTGCTGTTGAGTGAAATGGTCTGCCGAGCGGCTCTTCTCAGGGAGGAAAGCCGGGGCGCTCACTACCGTAATGACCACCCTCAGGAAGAAACCGCCTGGCTCAAGAACATCATCATTCACAGCAGGGATACCGGGATAGCTCTGAAAACGGTTAAGGCAGACCCTGAGATAGTAACCGCTGCTGAATAATCCGGGGTTTGACAACGTCACGATGGTTACAGCCTGAAATTACCCGTCCGGGATTAAAATAAGCCGGCTAAGAAGGACTTTCTTGGCCGGCTTATTAACTCAATCCGTATGAAATGGGGAACGAGGAATTTCCTATGCCGTTGTGTACTCAGACGATGAGATAAGGGGGCTGTACAAACCGTCTTTAAGTATCAGGTAACGCATCGTGATGTCACCTATCAGTTCACACAGTATCGAAAAATACAGCACGAAAAGCGGCATAGTCTCAATGCCATTAATAAAACTAATGGCGACTACCGTAATCGGGATAACCAGGCCCACCAGGACAACCACAAACCACATAATGGGCCAGTAGCCGCCGGCAATAATCCTCCGAACGGACACTTTCCCTGTGGGGTTGGTGTACCTAACGCTAATAAGGTATACGATTAGCAGTACTATATAAGAAATCAGTAATAAACGAATCCACTCTTCCAGTGAAACGCCTAATGTAGAAACTGCGCCGGTCCCCAGCGCGACGCCAAGGGCGATCCCGGCCCCACCCCAGATGCCGCTTACCGCGTAAAGTATTGGCAGTAAAGCAGTGTTCCACAACGGAATACCATTAACGGAGTTCATGGCAAAGCCTCCGTAAACAATCGTCAGGAAGGCAAACAGGTCAACCACTACTACCAGAGCTACAGAGGAACTTGCCCATTGGACTAGTGCCATATGGACCAGGCCAAGGGTAAGGAAAATACTTACGAATATTAAGCCTCTTGAAATCCACGAGCTGCCCGGTTTTCGTATCATCCGCCAGAACCGGAATGGATGACCCAGGTACATAATGTGGACGCCACCACCAATGACACCGCAGATGAGCCAGCCGATGAGCATTGCCTCTAAGCTCTTAAAAAACGAAGCGACGAAAAATACGCCTGCCCCCAGTTCAATAAAGAAAAAGGCTAACCACAAAAGAATGCCTCTTCCGTTGATCCATTCCGTCTGTGGCGTGTAATCAACCATCCATTTATATGAGGTCATGCTCGTCCCCCTTTTCTTATGTTTGTTCTAGTTTCCTCAATCAAGATAGTAGACAGAAGGCTCAGTCCCGTACTCATGATGAAGTGGGTAGCCCTTGCGCTCTTTGATTAATATGGAAACATTACTGGTCGGATCGTCAAGGTCCCCGAAGGTCCTGGCCGTAACCGGACAGGCATTCACACATACTGGAGTAGCTTCACGGTCTTTACCCGGTTTTAACCCTTCAGCCTGCCCCTTGTCCAGCCTTTCTATACAGAAGTTGCACTTAACAACCGTTTTAGCCTGAATAGGATAAAATTCCTCTCTTCCAAAACGCTCCAACTCACTCAGTCCCTGACCCGGCCAATACTCCTTCTTATCATCAGCATAATAAGTGCGCATTTGATAGGGACAAGCGATGACGCAATATCGGCACCCAACGCATTTATCGGCGTCAACCCAGACAATACCATCTTCTCTCTTCGTCGTTGCTCCCGTGGGGCAGGCATCAACACAGGCTGCTTCTTTACAGTGATTGCAGAGAACCGGAAGAATTTGTTTGGTCACCGTTGGATAGGTACCTGTTTCTGAAATTAATACTCGGTTCCAGAATATGTCCGGAGGTAAAGCATGTGACTGCTTGCAGGATATCATACAACTGTAACAGCCGATACAGCGTTTGCGGTCGATTACCATGCCCCATCTCATAATAGTTCCTCCTGCTTTTTATCAAGTTATACTAGTTTTACATTAGTAATTTACCGAGCGAGTTGGTCAAAACCGCTATTAAAGACGAAACGTACCCCCACGATAATTATCATGAACAATATATTGAAACAGTTAATACTATTTGAGCTAATAGATAAATTTATATTATACAGACTGTTGTTTTGTCAAGGTAAAATTTTCTCAGGCGGATTAATAACCTGCTTGCAACGCCGACCCTAAACCTAGTTATTGGTTTCGATCTTCCACTCGTTTGCACAGACGTTTATCCTTTTCCACTTCACAAATAATGCGTAATGTTGTAGTATAGCAGGAAAAATTGGCAAAAAAAAGCTAATATTGCGATTATGGAGTATATTATTCCATAATATAGAGTAAAAGGGGCTTTACAAACCGTTTTAATTAAAATACAATGGGCCACACGTAACCACGTATAAATTCAGTTTTATGCGAACCGATTCGGCTAAGTTAATATTAACTCGGGATTACGGGAGAGCGGGGACCGAAACGGCGACTAAAAAGGAGGTTTGTACTATGGTAAGGATGGTAAGAACGAAATTGATCTGGGTTGTAGTTACCTGCCTGATGATATTATCTCTTATCGTAACATCGTGCGGGCAGGCCGAGGTGGCTGACGAAGAAAACGGTCCTGGAATTGCCGTAAAGACAGAGACGAAAGAGCAACAGGAAGTAGAAGAGAAAACTGAGGAAAAGGCAACTGTCCAGGAGGAAGAAGCGGTTTCTCCGGACGTACCGCGATATGGGGGCACTTATACTCAGGTGCTTACCACGGACCCGCGTGGCTGGGACGAAACCAAGACGCTCCATTTCTGGATTTACTCCAACCAGCTGACCAATCAGATGATCCTGGAGGGTGACTGGTCACGGGGACCGGCTGGCACCGGGGAGTTTGCCTGGACTGCCGGAACCAGTCTTTTTGATGACAAGACGCCCCATTTAGTAGAAAGTTATGAGCTTGTTGAGCCTGGTTATATCCGCTGGCATGTACGACCAGGGATACACTATGGTCTAAATCCGGACAGCGAGGCCAGCCGTCTGGTCGGCGGCCGTGAATACACTGCTGAAGATTTAGAATTTTCTCTCAGGCGTCTCCTGGAAACAGGCGGGTCCTATATCAACCGGGCCATGCCCATAGCGAGAGAGTCCGCAGAGTGGACCCTCGTTGATAAATACACCCTTGACCTGAAAGTGGACCCGGATGGTTACTATAACACCGTCTATTTCTTTAATACATGGACTACCGCCGACATACCGAGAGAAGTTGTAGAGAAGTACGGTAACATGAATGACTGGCGCAATGTCGTCGGGACTGGACCATTCATGCTGACAGATTATGTTCCCAGCAGCCAGCAAACTCTTATAAGGAACCCCAACTACTGGCAGACTGATCCTGTCGGCCCGGGCAAGGGAAACCAGTTACCCTATGTCGACACAGTACGGCAGCTGATATTACCTGACGCGTCTACCCGGCTGGCGGCGATGCGGACAGGTAAATTAGACGACCTGAATCTTATCAAAGTTGAAGAAGCTGAATCTCTCTGGAAAACCAACCCGGAGCTCGAGTTCACTCCGGTCATTGCCGGTGGAGGATACAGAATCTCCCTAAGGCTTGACAAGCCCGAACTGCCTCATAGCGACATAAGGGTTCGCCGGGCGCTGAATATGGCTATCGACTTTGATTCCATCATAAAAGATTTCTTTAGCGGGCAGGCGTCAATGCGATACGCCTGGCCATGCTGCGGTGGAAGCCGGAAGGAAGATATGACTCTTCCGATTGAGGAGCGGTCGGCGGAAATCCAGGAGCTCTACTCTTACCAACCCGAAAAAGCAAAGCAGCTTCTGGCGGACGCGGGTTATCCGGATGGGTTCAAGATTAAGGTAACTGCCCGGACAGTGGACGGCGACTATCTATCGCTAATCAAGTTCTTCTGGGATGCGATAGGTGTTGATATGGAACTGGACCTGATGGAGCAGGGTGCCTACAATGGCCTGCTGAATAAAAGGGCCAGTGACGAGGCGATTTACAATGGTGGCTATCCAGGGTATATCAGGCTCGGCACTTTCGAAGGCGATACCTACAGTAACTCTCAAATGAGTGACGACCAATATTTCCGGGATATGAAGATAGTGCTGCAGGACCTCTTCTTCGCAGAGAAACAGGGCGAGCTTGACAGGATCTACCGGGAGGAGATTGCCAATTATGTCCTCGAACAGGTCTATGTGGTACCTACTCCGGCGTTTACCACCTATAATTTCTGGCAGCCGTGGCTGAGAAACTACAATGGGGCTCGCAATCTGGGCTGGACTTCCTGGCCGCAGTATGCCAAATATGTGTGGATAGACGAGAACCTCAAGTAGAAGAACAACGAATATCTAAGCCGACATAAGTAAAGAATGTCGGGTAACCGGAAACAAATAGGCCCGCGGCAAGAAGTTCGCCGCGGGCCTATTATTTTTAAGCTGGCAGGTATGATTAATCTATTAGCGGTCGGGTTGCCAGTCTTCCCAGAATCTTTCCAGCTTAGATGCTTTCATCGGCTTGCCATAACCAAATAATTCATCCATTTTGACATAAAAGGAATCTGCCCATCTGGCGTGGTCTGTAAACCACAGGGTAGCTTTGTGCGGCCAGGTATCAGGCTTGTTGTAGGGACAACAGGCCATGCAAGTAGTGCAGGGTTTATTGACCTGTCCCCAGTACATACGGCACGTTTCAGCATCAATACGCCACTTCAACTCACCATCATGGTTGGATAAATTGTTTGCCTCCCTGGTCCGGTCACCATAGGGAATAGACTGCGAAGGACATAATTGAGCACATTTTTTACACACTCTACAGAATTCAGTCACTCCAAAATCAATAGGGGAGTCCGGTACTAAGGGTAAATCGGTAATAATCTTGCTCAACCTGACCCTGGGGCCAAACCGGGGGGTAATCAGGAAACCTAGCCGTCCGTGGTCACCCAGGCCGGCCTGTATTGCCATCGGTACGGAAAGGGCAGTATCATTCTGGCTGTCTATAGCCCTGAACCCGATGTTCTGAATAAAAGCTGAAAGATAGGTATTGGTTACCGCCATATCACTGTAGCCCTTGCTGGTGGCGGCATCGGATATATACGACGGATAATGCTTGATAAGCTCATAGTCCTGCTCAAAAGCCATCACAATAACCCACTGAAACTCCTCGGGAATATCCTCATCCAGATAGAGCAGGCGCCGGTCCAGCTTGCAGACACCCACCATGTCAGCACCAAAATACCGGGCCACTTTCTTTATATCGCGGGTTGTTCTGGCCGGGTTACTGGTGTCTATTTTTGCCCCCTCAGGGGGCGTGTAAACCATGGGCATCACGCGACTCATAGTTGCCGCTTCGGGGCTGGCTACTGCCGGGCCGGCTCCGCCTGGTCCCGGGATAGCCGGTCCGCCGGGTCCGCCCCCAGCGGGGCCACCGAGTTTTGATTTAAACCTGGCCAGCATGGTGCCCTTGCGGGCTCCCCATCTCAAAGCCTGGTCCTGTAAAGTAAAACCGGGCCGAGTTTTAACCTCTCCCAGAAACCCCCAGTCATCCAATCGGTCTTTTAACTCTGGGTCCCAACCGGCCCTGCTGAACATATTATATTTCGTATCGAACCTGTTTTCCGGGCCGAGTTGATATTTCTCTTCCACCTGGTCAAGGGTAATTTTCTTCATATCTTTACTCCCAAAAGGGCTCCAAGGTAACTTGGAGCCCTTTTCTTTTAGTTTACGTCTCTTTTCAGGCAGGACCTGGAGTTCTAGTACCCCATCTCTTTCTTGAGGTCCTGGTCAACCCATACCCATTTTACCCAATTATTCAGGAAAGCGAAACCTACGCTGTATTCACCGGAGTAGTTCTTTATCCAGGGCCACCAGAAGTGGCTTGAGATACCGGTGACACCCGGGATGGTGTAAGCCTGGTCCAAGACGTGTTTCAACATTTCCCGGTACATCTTCAAGCCAACGGCTTCACCTTCCGTTACCAGGGCTATCCGGATATCGGCCATCGTCTCGTTGATAACCGGGTCGTCAATAAAGCTGGCATTTACCGCGCCAGGTCCCATTATTGAGATACCGGTGTACCACATGGATGTGGGACCCTGGGGATAGTATCCGATTGCTTCCTGTTTCTTGGCTCTAAAGACACCTGCCCAGCCGCCTCTCTCTCTGACATCCAGCTCTACTTCAACGCCCACCTTCGCCCACATGTCTTTAATAACCGAATAGTAATCGGCCTCAACTGCGGTGATAATGGCCGTTGTCTGGAATCCGTTCGGATAGCCGGCATCAGCCAGAAGCTGTTTGGCTTTTTCAGGACTGTAGACATACAGTTCCGCGATCGATGCAGGTATATCAGGGTCATCGAGACCGAGGTAGAGGTCAGCATATGTTTCCGAATACGCATAAGGCCAACTCAGGATTTGACCCTGGCCGTTCTGCATGGTCTCGTTTATTTGCTCAAAATCCGTGGCCATCATCAGCGCCCTGCGGACCCTGACATCACTATAAGGCTGCTGGTTGCCTGCCATGGAAATCGAAGGCAGGTTGCCACCTATGACTTTTAGTTCCTTAAGGTCCGGCACTTGTGATTTCAAAGCGGAGGCATCTTCCCATGAAAGGCTGACAATCTGGTCAAGCTTGCCTGTCCGGATGGCCGCAAGTCGGGTTGAGGAATCCGGTATGATGAGATACTTGTATCCATCGATATAAGGAAGCTGGTTGCCCTTGCCGGGGCCCACCGGGTCCTTCCCCCAGTAATTGGGGTTCCTCACCAGTGTTGCCTCGCTGGCGGGCATAAAATCCGTTACCATAAACGGTCCGGTCCCGACAGAATTTTTCCAGTTAGCCATGTCTCCGTATTCCTCAACCACCTCTGGAGGCACAACCCGGCCGTAATTACCGAAACGGCCCAGGCCCACATAAAGGTCTTTAAGTGGGAGCGTAATGGAAATCTCCCAATCTCCCGTCTGGACTATGTCTGCTCCACGGAGTTCGGGATTCGCCCTGTAGATATAAGCCCGGTCGTCGGTAATCATCTGCTTCAGGGAGAAGAGGACATCATCCATAGTCATTGCTCGCCCGCCGACCAGCACGCTGGCTTCACTGTCCGGATTAAGGGCAAAGTTTATCCCTTGGCGGATCTGGTAAACAACGGTCCCTTCCTCGTTCGCGCTATCAACAGACCATTCCCAGCTTTCAGCAATCCATCCCTCTTTCTGGTCAAAACGGTCGTAATAGG
>JAZFUA010000003.1:0-10460 GCA_036446975.1 Dehalococcoidales bacterium | reverse complement strand
ATCCGACACCTCCTGTTAAACTTATTGTCTATGCTTTTAGGTTATTATACTACTTGGAACTAAAATAACGTATATTATTTATTGCGTAAAACCCTTCCTTTTTAATCTTTTCGGAAATCAATTAATAAACGTAATATAACTCAAACTTAGAAAGTGATAACCTTTGGATGGCAGATCACTTTTCTCTCAACCGAAATGCTGCGTCTCTGTTTAATACCAGCCATACTTGTTGACAGAGTCTATCATTGCTTTAACATTTTCCGGCTTGGCCTCCTGAGTGTAGTCTGTTGAACATCTGAGGATAAAGCCACCATCTTTGCCACAGGTCTTGATTAGCTTCTTACAGTATTCTTCCACCTCCTGGGGAGAGCCCATCTGCAGTAGTTGAATAGGAACATTACCCATGAGGCAGGCGCGATCACCCAGGATCTCCTTAGCCCTAAATATGTCTGTCTCAGCAAAGCGGATAAACAAGCTTCCCTTGGGAAACTCCAGGAAATACTCGAGTTGCTTATCACGCCGCCCCTCAAAAAACATTGAGACGATGTCGTACCCCAAATCAATTGTCTTTTGTATGGCTCTCTTCCAGTTGGGCCAGACGAAAGTTTCGAACTGCTTCGGAGAAAGGATTTCGTCAGAAACTCTATGAGCTTCACCAGAATTCCCCACGGTGGGTTTCCCTTCTGTACGAACGGCTAAAGTCGCCCTTGCAATCCGATATTCAAGGATTTTTTCCAAGGCAGCTTTCAGCTTGTCCGGCTGCCGGAACATGTCTCTCACCACGCCATTAAAGGTCCTAAAGTTGTTTGTAAAACCGGAGAATGGAGGTTGAACACCTCCTCTTCCAGGAAAGGCCTGGGGAAAACCGAACTCGCTCATCTCTTTGTGAAAGTCATCCATAACCTGGCGCCATTTTACTTCCTCTTTACCTGCCTTTTCCATAGCCTTTGCGAATTCGCCAAATTCTGGAGAAGCGAACAAACTGGTTATGGATGCAACGTTGGTGCCGATGCTCATTAGAGGAGGAAGCTTGGCCAACGGCGACATCGTGTTAAACACTCGGGGCAGCCAATACCGCACGATAAAATCTGAAGGGTCGGAAAGAAAAAGGTCGTATTCATCCTCTTTCATGAATTCGGTTTCGACGATTTGCTGGCCAACATCAGGGGGAAGGTTGCCGCCAGGCCACCGTGTATAGTTAGAATCAAGGGCTTCAAGAACGAGCCCAGATTCGACTGCTGCAGAACCATAGGCATCTGGTTCCAAATCCAGGAGCATCCGTTTATAGGCACCTTTCCAGGCTGGAGCGTCATAGTAAGCCGCCGAGTATGGTAGTCCAGCATACTTGCAGGCAAAAAAGGTTCCCCCAAATATGACCGGTACCCTGTCCGGCACTTTCATCTGGAGAGCATCATAGATCCTCTTTTCCCTCTCCTGATAAAGTTGCTCTGGTGTTTTCCCATGTTTCCGTTCGATTTCATCCTTTATTCTATTTTGTTCCTCGTAACGTAGTTCAGAAGCCTTATCAGCCATCAGATTCCTCCATATCCCCTCATGGGTGTTATTTTGGCAAACACTTGCCTAACTCTATATGATTTTCCATCGAAAAGGCAAGAAAGGACCCTTTTTATTCTCTTTTCTTACAGAATGACGAGGTGGCGCGAGGAACAGCGTTATTCGGACCGGCGGTCACCAAAAAGAAGGGCGATATTATCAAGTTTATGCCTATGTACCGGACTGCCACCGTAGAACAGGTAGCGGTTAATGCAGTAATGGCTGGCTGCAAACCGGAACAGTTCCCGGTAGTGCTGGCTATCGCCGAATCAGGTGGCGGCACGGGTGATGGGCGGGGTGGTGGCGGCGCTTTTATGGTCAGCGGCCCCATATACAAAGAAATCGGTATGAATGTTACCAATAGCGTGTTCGGGCCGGGAAACCCGGCAAACAAAGCGCTCGGCAGGGTAGGCAGCCTCCTCTGGCGCAACCTTGGCGGCTATAAAGAAACCGTTACCACTATAACCACTCTGGGCAGCCCTGTTACCAATGGCGGTTTTATCTTTGCTGAATATGCCGAAGGTTTGCCGAAAGGCTGGAAAGGCTTAAACGAAGAGCTGGGCTTCAAGAAGGATGAAAGTGTACTGATGAGCATGCAGAGGCCAGGCTCCTGGGGGTTAGGGCAACAGCACGCCCCCGGTGTTTACCGCTCACTTCAGAGAACCGGCCACGGAGCTATCGCCAGGTACCTGGATGTCAAGGGAATCGTCGGGCCGCATAATTACCTGGAATATCTCACCAAAGGTGTCTGGGCTACTATGGAGGGAGGTTTTACTCTGGCTATGCCTCCGCAGATGGCTCAGGATATGTGCGACTATGGCTTCAAAACCAAACAAGAGATATATGAATGGATTTGGAAGAGAAGCTTTGAGCCGGTAAGCGACTACCGCATGCGGGGAAGCGGCGATATTAGAACTAACGGCTGGCTGGGGATTGAGAAGACCTCAGGCAAGCATTGGAAGGAACTGGATGATGACTACCTGGTGCCAGCCGGCGGGGACGACCCGTTTGACAGCTACAACGTGGTTGTCATCAACCAGCAGGAAACCAACTGTGCTCGTTTCAGCGGCGGTCACGGCCAAGCTTTTAGCATCGACGCCTGGCGGTAGTTCTTTGAACCAGGGGTCAGTTTTTTACTGTGCAACCCGGATAAAAGTGAGCTATCGGAGGAACCGGTTCCTCCGATAGCTACCTAGGCTGTCAGTCAATCTTTCTGAAAGGAGACCGAAAGTTGGTAAATAAGGATGAAAGCATGCTCGGTTCATATCGCGTGCTAGACCTGGCTGACGAGAAAGGCCTGCTCTGCGGCAGAATACTCGGAGACATGGGTGCTGATGTCGTCAAGGTAGAAAAGCCCGGCGGTGACCCGGCGCGGAGTATAGGCCCTTTTTATCACGACGAGCCTCACCCGGAGAAGAGCCTCTTCTGGTTCGCTTTGAATACCAGTAAGCGGGGAATCACCCTGGATATCGAGACGACAGATGGGCGAGAGCTCTTCAAGGAATTGGTGAAGACAACTGATTTCGTGATTGAGAGTTTTCAACCGGGTTATCTGGACAAACTTGGACTGGGATACTCCGAGTTGGAAATTATTAACCCCGGTGTCATCCTGGTTTCAATCACTGGCTTCGGACAGACAGGTCCTTACAAGGATTGGAAGACTGCCGATATCGTTGCCTGGGCAATGGGTGGGGAGATGCTGGTGTGGGGCAAGACTGACCGTCCACCGCTTCGAATTAGTCACCACTCTCAAGCCTACCTTCATGCCGGAGCCGATGGCGTTATCGGGGCGCTAAACGCTCTTTACCAGAGGTCTTCTTCAGGTGAAGGGCAGCAGGTTGATATTTCAATTTTAGAGTCCGTCGTTGAAGTGGATACCACCAATCGTTTGTCTGCGTGGCAACAGAGAAAGCAGGTAGCCAGGCGTGGAGGGGAAGGCCGGGCTGGAGCTGCTAATCACGTATCAAGAAGGATGTACCGCTGCAAGGATGGCTGGTTATCCTGGTCTTACCGGGCGAACCCGGCAACCTTCCCCAGTAAGCCCCTAGTCAAATGGCTGGAAGATGAAGGAGCTTCTACTCCTTATGTGAGTAGCTTTGATTTTAACAGGCCAGATTTTGCCCAAATCCCCCAGGACGAATGGGACCAACTGGAAGAGCCTACGGCCAAGTTCTTCATGACGAAAACGAAAGCAGAGATTCTGGATGGCGCTGTCAAATACGGGGTGATGCTCTACCCGGTCTCCACCACCGCGGACATGATGGGTAATCCACAACTCACGGCAAGGAGCTTCTGGAAACAAGTGCCTCATCCGGAACTTAACGATAGCATTACCTATCCTGGCCCCTTTGTCATTGCCTCGGAGTCCCCTGTGACCATATCACGCCGGGCGCCCCTCATCGGCGAGCACAATAACGAAATTTACGAGGGCGAGTTGGGTATATCCAGAAACAAACTGGCGATATTAAAACAAGCCGGAATCATCTAACATCTCATCGAAGGTAAGGAGAACAACATGGCTGGAAAGCTGCTTGAAGGAATCAGGGTTATTGATGTTACCGTTTGGTTTACTGGTCCGCTGACCACTCAGGCGCTAGCCGATTGCGGCGCTGAGGTGATTAGGCTCGGTACCCGCAGCCGAACTCAAGGCAATGTGAGTGGGGGACGGGCAATTAACAAAAAGAGCATTACCCTCAACTTTCAGCACCCGAAAGGGCTTGAGCTAGCTCACAAATTGGTCGCCAGGTCTGATATTGTGGTGGAAAACCACGCTGCTGGAACCTTAACAAGAAGGGGGTTGGGTTACAATGACCTGCGGAAGGTCAAGCCTGATATTATCTATCTCAGTACCTGCATGCAGGGACAGACGGGGCCATACTCCAGCCACGCCGCCTTTGGTGGAATGTTGACTTCGTTATCAGGTTTCAGTCAGATAGCCGGCTGGCCGGGCGAAGAGCCGATATCTGTCGGTGCTTACACTGATTTCGTCGCCCCACGCTTTCACGTTATCTCTATTATGGGCGCCCTCGAATATCGGCGGCGGACCGGGAAAGGCCAGTATCTCGATGCGTCTCAAAATGAAGGCGGTATGCAGTTAATGACTCCGCTTATTCTCGATTACACAGCCAACTATCGGGTTGCTGAGAGTATGGGTAACAAATGCGCTTATGCCGCTCCCTATGATGTCTTTCCGTGTATTGGCATGGACGCCTGGTGTGCCATCGCCGTCTTTACAGACGAAGAGTGGCGCAGCTTGTGCCTGGTAATCGGAGCTCCGGCACTGGCTGAAGACTCCAGGTTTGCCACACTACTGGCAAGGAAGGAGCACGAAGCCGAGTTGGACAAGCTGGTAGGCGAGTGGACAAGGACACGCGAGGCAGTGGATGTGATGAACATGTTGCAGGCGGCTGGTGTAGCTGCCGGGCTGGTGGAGACCAATGAGTACCAGATGGAATCCGACCCGCATTTGAAAGCACGAAAGTACTTCTATGAAGTCGTCGGCCCGGATGGTAAAATGCAGCGCGGTAATCCTGGCGTCCAGTTCACCCTTTCGAAGACTCCATTCCCCGAACGACGACTCGGTTCAGAGATAGGTGAGGATAACGATTCCGTATTCAAAGAAATCCTCGGCCTATCTGACGCTGATATTGCTGAACTAATAAGAGAAAAGGTTATTGATTGAGGATTGGACTGTCTAGGATTACACCAATCCAAAAATCAAGTATATTGTTGGCCCGAACCTAAGCCCTCAAAATCTCTTTACACCTCAGTGCCGTTGAAGCTGACTGGTAAGAACCCGGTGAGATAACCGGCTTTGGCGTCCATAATCTTAAACGTGAGACGCTGATGGAGAAGAAATACCTTAATAAGAGTATTAAACATGAAGAAACTAGGCTATAGCTTGATTCTGGCTAATTCTATTTTTTATACCCCGCCTACCCCTTAACCACCCCCATCGGCACTGATTTCATTATTTTCAGGGAGATTCCTGCTTTCTGGGTCACATCAATCACATCGGAAACATCCTTGTAGGCTTCCGATGCTTCCTCGGCCAGAGAAGACAGGCTGCCGGTTTTTACCGTAATCCCCCGGTCGGCTAGCGACCTCAGAACATCCGCCCCTCGCAGGCTGCGCTTGGCCGCCGAGCGGCTTTGCATCCGGCCCGCCCCGTGGCAGGTGGAACCGAAAGTTTCTTTCATTGCCGTCTCCGTCCCCACGGCCACATAAGAATAGCGTCCCATATCCCCGGGGATGATAACCGGCTGGCCGATATCACGGTAAACCGGCGGTACCTCGGGGTGCCCGGCCGGGAATGCCCGGGTAGCTCCCTTGCGGTGAACGCAAAGCTCCTCTTTCCTGCCATCGACAGTGTGTTCCTCTATCTTGGCGATATTGTGGGCCACATCATAGACCTGTTCCAATCCCAGTTCTTTTCGGCTTTTGCCCAAGACTTTCATAAATGATTCCCTTGTCCAGTGGGCGATGCACTGGCGGTTTGTCCAGGCGTAGTTGGCCGCTCCGGCCATTGCCGCCAGGTAGTCCTTCCCTTCCGGTGATTGCACCGGGGCACAGGCCAGTTGGCGGTCGGGCAGGTTTATGCCGTATTTTTTCACCGCCTGTCCCAGCAGGGCTACATAATCGGTACATACCTGGTGCCCAAAGCCTCGGGAACCGGTGTGAATCAGCACAACCACCTGCCCGACTCTTTGAATCCCCATCACCCCAGCGGTCTTATTATTGAAGATTTCATTCACCACCGCCACTTCCAGGAAGTGGTTGCCCGAACCTAAAGTCCCCAGTTGGGGAATACCCCGCTGCTTGGCCTTTTTGCTTACCTTGTCCGGGTTGGCCCCCTTGATGCAGCCCGAGCCTTCGGTAACCACGATGTCTTCGGCGTCCCCAAATCCCTTTTCCACCGCCCACCGGCTGCCCTTCACCATAACTTCATCCAGCTCCTTTTCACTCACCCTTAGCTTGCCTTTAGAACCCACGCCAGAAGGAATGCTGGTATAGAGTTCATTAACAAGTTGTTCAATCTTGGGTCGTACCTCTGCTTCGGTAAGATTTGTTCGCAGCAGGCGGACACCGCAGTTGATATCAAAACCGACCCCTCCCGGCGATACCACTCCGTCCCGTACTCTGGTGGCGGCTACCCCGCCGATGGGAAAGCCGTAGCCCCAGTGAATATCGGGCATTGCCAGTGAGTGGCCGACAATACCCGGCAGAAAAGCCACATTGGCTACCTGCTCGGCGGCTTTCTCCTCCAGTGTATGCCTGAGCATAGCTTCGCTGGCATAGATAAGCCCAGGCACCCTCATTCCCTCTTTATAGCTGGTGGGAATCTCCCAGCGGTAATCGTCCAGCTTCCTAATTTTTCCCTGCCACTCTGCCGCCATTTTTTACTTCCCCCTAGATATCAAACAGCACCTGTACCCTGATGCCGTTATTCTTTTCAATTTTCAGCATATGGTAAGTAGCTGCCTTGATACCAATTTTCAGTTCGTGTCTTTTGCTGTCCACCTTCTCTCCGTAGCTCCTGGCTTTGAGGCTGGTATTGCTGAGTTCAGTAATATTAAATTTTTTGAAGAGTATATTCTCCACATCAAAGAGAAAGATAAGCTCATTTAAGAAGTTCACCAGCAGGCTTTCCTGGTCAGGCGCGGTCAGTTCTATATCCCGGTACTCGGTCTCCTCCACATCATCCGGCTCCGTTATCAGGCTGAACATTCCCCTGGCCGCATTGGCAAACGCCATCTTCATATCGCTGCCATAGGCGACGATGCCGACATCGGCAGTATGTTCCAGGATTTCAAACTCTTTCTCCATTTTTCTATAAAAGACAGTTACTATTATTATATCACCGGATAGAAAGGCAGTCAGTATAGAATAGGGGGGGTTGTTTTATGAGAGGCTTTCCCGGCAGTTTTACAAAAAATTTTTTATCTTGGTCCAGGTAGTGCGGAAGTGAACAAAAATACTCGCCCTGCTTCTGGAAATGGTACCCCGTCTCAAAGCCTGGAGGAAATCTTTTGAATCATTGAATTCGGGCATCTCAACATAAGTGCCCCCAATTTCACCGGTGCTGTGGGCATCACTGCCGGCCGTCCCGGGAAGGTTGTATTTCAGAGCCAGAGCCATAGCTTTGGTTTCCGGTCCGGGGAAGGGACTTCGGGCGTTAAATACTTCTATAATATCGATCTGCCCGATTATCTCCTCCAGCTTGTTACGGCTCAGTTTGAGACCTCTTAGCGGGTCGAAGGGATGGGGAAGACATACCAGTCCACCCTGGGCTTTTACCTGGGATATTGCTTCTTCGATGGAGATACCGCTGGGGATTTCTTCTTTCAGAAACATACCTATAATTTCACCCTCATGGGTAAGAATTTCCTCGGCCACGATTACCTTGAACGGAGCCAGGCTCTGCATCTTCAGGGCACCTTCGATGTTGCCGTGGTCGGATATGGTCAGGCAGTTAATACCCGTCTCTTCGCAGCGGGCGATTATCTCTTCCAGGGAAGTTTCGGTATCCATTGAGTAACAAGTGTGAACATGAAAATCGGCTTTCAGCAATTGATGTAAACCTCAGCCGGTTTCTCTGCGGAGCAGCTCATCATTTAAGAAGCCCTCTCTATATAGCTGCCGTCACGCGTATCTACCTTAATCACATCTCCGGTGTTGATAAACATAGGCACCTGGACGGTAATACCCGTCTCCATCGTGGCTGGTTTGGTGCCGGCCGTGGCCGTATCCCCCTTAAAGCTGGGGCCGGTATCAGTTACTTTAAGGTTAACCGTGATGGGTAGTTCCACGCTTATCAGCCTCCCCTTGTAGTTGGCTACCTGGACGGACATGCTTTCCTTCAGATAATTTACCACCTCACCCAGCTTGTCGGCGTCTATCGGTATCTGCTCGAAGTTTTCTTGGTCCATAAAATAGTATAAACTATCATCCTGGTAGAGGAACTGCATCGCCCGGAATTCAAGTCGGGCCCGCGTGAACCGGGCGTCTGACTGAAAACTCTGTTCAATAGTGTGGCCGGCCTCGATGTCCCTCAGCTTTACCTTGGCCAGTGCCGTCCGCTTCTGCTTGATATGGTGGTAATCGATTACCTGGAAGAGTTTACCATCCAGTTCGATAATCACCCCTTTTCTCAGTTCACTGCCGTTTATCATACTTCCAAAACTCCCCTGCTCTTTATTTTCTGCTCTGTTTCATCTGTCATTGCGAGGAGTCCCGATTATTATCGGGACGACGTGGCAATCTGGGAGGTGTGAGGTACTCCTTCCCCCACACAGATTGCTTTGCTACTCTCCTGATGACCGGATGTTAAAAATAGTCTCTTATTTTCTTCCTTTTGACAATATTTTAATTTCGCCATTGTCGATTACAACTAAATCCTCAATCCTGACTCCTCCCCAGCCGGGCAGGTAAATACCCGGTTCGATGGAGAATACCATCCCTGAACTGAGCGATTCGGTTGAATTCGGGCCCAGGCGGGGCTGCTCGTGCTCTGCCAGTCCCACTCCGTGTCCCAGTGAATGGCCGAAGGCCTCGGCGTAGCCTGCCTCTGCGATAACCGTCCTGGCCAAGCCGTCAGCCTCTCCCCCACTCATTCCTTCCTTAATCAGGGCTATAGCCGCCATCTGGGCCCCGAGCACAGTGTCATAAATTTTTATGAAGGTGTCATCAGGCTCACCCAGGCAGAGAGTCCGGCTGAAGTCGCTGCAATAGCCCTCCACCTTTGCCCCCATATCGATTACTATCGGCTCCCCGGTGTTTATTTTCCGTTCCGTGGCTCTGGCGTGGGGCAGGGCGGAATTTGGACCCGAGGCAACGATGATCTCGAAGGGCATAGCCTGGCTGCCCTGCTGGCGCTGAAAACTCTCCAGTTCCCAGGCTACCTCCTTTTCAGTCATCCCGGGTCGAATAACCCCTTCGATGTGTTCAAAAGCCTTATCGGTTATCTCAACGGCTCTGGTGATATGCTCAATCTCCTCAGCTTCCTTGATAGCCCGGATCGACTCCACCAGTCCCTCCACCGGGACAAGCTGGATGGAGGATTCGGCTTTTTTCAGGGAATCGGTTAGCTGCTTATAGGTATTAAAGGTGATGTCTCCGGCTTCAAAACCCAGCCTGCCCAGCTTTAGCTCGGAAACCAGCTCGTGAAACCAATTCACAAATCCCCCGCTTATCTGGAAAATCCGGTAGTCGGGGGCCTCTGTTTTGACCTGCTCTACATAGCGGAAGTCGGTGGCTAATACGGCCTCCCCCGGGGTAACAAGCAGGTAGCCCGCCGAGCCGCTGAAGCCGGAAAGGTAGTACCGGTTCTCCGGCTGGGAGATAAAGATACCGCCCAGCTCTTTTTCAGCCAGGCTCAGGCGTAGTTTCTTTAGTCTATTAAAATTGTTCATACTCAGTTGTTTTTATGAACATGAAGTCTGATGTTGATTTATTAAAGACATTAGGATAAGAACAGAATTTCATTTCCATCAGGATCAACAAGGTTCATTTCCTTACCTCCATAGAACTGCATTTCTGGTGGATTTACAGCATATCCTTTTTCTTTTAATTCTTCATAAGTTTGATCAATGTCCTCACACTTCATGACAATAGTATTTTTTATATCTTTATTTTCCGGGTTGCGCCATATCCATAATAGAGGCGCATTTTCAATATCTAAAAGCTTAAAAATCCCTGTATCCCATTCAGAATCAGGATCTCCTTCTTTTTCTACAGTTAGCCCTATCCCTTTGTAGAACTCAAACGATTTCCCCGGGTCTTTTGTTAAAATGTTAATGCCTGAAAATGTAAATCCCATGATTTTCCCTCCTGTATAAATATTATGAGGTCTTTTTGGATAGGACGATTATACAATGTATAAAGATTTACATAAACTCTGCACTTCC
>JAZFUA010000002.1:0-2339 GCA_036446975.1 Dehalococcoidales bacterium | reverse complement strand
GCAAGCTTTCCTTGAACATTCAGGAGCAGATTGAAAAAGGTATTTCCATCCTCAAGCAGGGCGGCATAATTGCCTTTCCAACAGATACTGTCTACGGTCTGGGTGCCTCCGCTGTACTACCTCAGGCTATAGAGAGGATTTACTCGGTTAAAAAACGACCCCGGAATATGCCCCTGCCCCTGCTGCTGGCCGATGTTTCCCGGATATCCGGGATAGCCGGGTCGGTGCCGCCGGTTGCCCGGCTTTTAATCGATAGTTTTTTCCCCGGTGCCCTGACCCTGGTTTTACCTGCCTCCGGTTCAGTCCCGGATATCGTAACCGCTGGAGGGGCCACTGTTGCTATCCGGGTTCCGGCCCATCCGGTTCCGGTAGCCCTGGCTAAAGGCCTGGGAGAACCCATTGTGGGTACCAGCGCCAATCTCAGTGGAAAGCTGAATCCCTTGTCGGCTGATGAGGTCTATTCCCAGCTTGGAGACGGTGTCGACTTTATCATTGACGCTGGGCGCTGCCCGGGGGGTATAGAATCCACCGTAGTTGATGTCACCGGAGAAAAACCCCTGATACTGCGGGAAGGCGCTATATCCAGGAAAGAATTGGAGCGGGTCTGCCGAGATATTATCGTTAAGGAGGAAAACTGAATTATGCGGATTGCTATCGGCTGCGATCACCGGGGAATTGATTTTAAACAGGCGGTTATTAAAATGGTGACCGGAGCAGGCCACGAAGGTAAAGACTTCGGTACTTATACCGCTGATGCGGTAGACTATCCTGATATTGCTAAAAAGGTGGCTGAAGAGGTGGCTGGAGGTAATTTTGAACGAGGGATTCTGATATGCGGAACCGGCATTGGTATGTGTATTGCCGCCAACAAGGTCAACGGGATAAGAGCCGCCCAGTGCTATGATACATTCTGCGCTACTCGTTCCCGCCAGCACAACGATGCCAATATCATCTGTCTCGGCGCTGAATACGGGTTGAAGGGAGTGGATGAGATAGTCAGCACCTTTCTTAACACCGGTTTTGAAGGCGATAGGCACCAGCGCCGGGTAGAAAAAATGACTGCTATGGAGGGTTAAGTGCCGGAAGCAATACTCTTTGACCTGGATGACACCATAATTGCATATGATGCCATCTCTGGCGACTGCTGGCAGCGAGTTTGTTCGCGGTTTTCCGCTCGTCTGCCTGGACTTGAAACCGAACAGCTCTTCACGGCCATCAATCAGGCGAGAAACTGGTACTGGGACGATGCCGAGCGGAATCGCCGGGGACGGCTTGATCTTTTCAAAGCTCGCCGGGAGGTAGTCGCGTTGGCCTTTGAAAACCTGGGAATAAACGATAAACAGGTGGGTGCAGAGTTGGCTGATTCCTATTCCACCGAGAGGGAAGAAACGGTATCACTGATTCCAGGAGCCATTGATACCCTGACCTATTTCAGAACCATCAACCGCAAACTAGGCTTGGTGACCAACGGGGCTTCCGATGCCCAGCGGGCTAAAATAGAGAGGTTTAAACTGGCCCGGTTTTTTCACCGGATACTGGTAGAAGGCGAGTTCGGGCAGGGTAAGCCTGAAAAGAAAGTTTTTCTCAGCATTCTGAAAAAACTGGAAACACCCCCGGTTGATGCCTGGATGGTGGGCGATGACCTGGAACGGGATATCGCCGGTGCCCAAGCAGCTGGCATTTACGCCGTCTGGGTGGACTGGAAAGGACAGGGGTTGCCTCAGACCACCCGCGTCAAACCGGATAGAATCATCCGGGAAATTTCCGAACTCATCTGAGCACAGACTCTTTATCTTCCTCTTGTAAATGGTCTCGTCTTAGGCATAAACTATCTATATTAAAGGCAGAGCTGTTTTGTAAAACAGCTCTCTTTTTCTTTTCACATCAGGGTAAATCTACCCATTAATATTAATAAACCAGACTGCTTATCGTTGAGGTTCTTTTAGTGCGGTTCTATATCTTCAAAAAAGAAAGATTACAGCAGAGTAACAAGCCTTTTTAAAATCTCCCCCTCTTCTTATCAAGGAGCCTTGTATCAAATGTCATTCTGGAGGGAGTTCCGATGGAATCGGGACGACTGAAGAATCTCAGGGCGGGGTGGGTAACAACCTGTATACCTCCTCCCAACCCAGAGACCCTTCGCTTCGTTCCAGGGTGACACAGACGAACTCCCTTTTGATCCAAAGCCTTATCAAGGAGAGGGGGACCTAAGGGGGTGAGGTTTACTAAAACCTGGCAATTATTGCCTTGACAACAATAATTCACTGTGTTATTGTTTTAACATAATGAAGAAAAATCCGGTTATTTTAGTACTCGTTACGTATACATAATCCGACCAG
>JAZFUA010000001.1:0-14568 GCA_036446975.1 Dehalococcoidales bacterium | reverse complement strand
CATAGCGCCAGAGATGAGCAACCTGACTCAGGTCGAGGCCAAACTCAGCCTTGGCCTGCATCAATTCAAAACCCTCGGCATAGGATTGCATCATCCCGTATTCAATACCGTTGTGCACCATCTTGACAAAGTGCCCGGCTCCGCTGGATCCCACGTAACCATATCCGTGCTCCGGAGATGGCGCCAGTGTCTGAAAGATTGGCTCCAGGTGGCGGAAGGCATCCCTGTCACCGCCCACCATCAGGCTGTATCCCTCCTTCAGTCCCCATATCCCCCCACTGGTGCCGACATCCAGGAAGACAAGTCCTTTTTCAGACAATTCTTTTGCCCGTCGCATGCTGTCCTTATAGTTGGAGTTGCCGCCATCAATAATTATTTCGCCCTGGGCCAGTTCAGTCCCCAGGCTATTGATTGTGCTCTCTGTTGCTTCTCCCGAAGGCACCATCAGCCAGATGGCACGGGGACGGGTAAGTTTTCCCGCTAAATCAGCCAGGGAAGTCGCCTCGACAACTCCCTGTCCCACTGCAGCTTCAACCGCCTCTCTGCTGGGGTCATAAGCTACTATGCGGTGGCCTCCCTTCAGCAGCCGCTGTGCCATATGAGCCCCCATACGGCCCAAACCCACTATTCCCAGTTCCATAAGTCACCTCCATCGAGCTTAGGGTCTGTCATTTTATTTCCCCCCTTATGCCCTCTTTGTTTCCCTGCAAAGCTTCACGCTCGAGATTAATCAGCTTGGTCAAACGGCGGCGATGTCGCTCCTCGCCGGAGAAGCTGGCTTCAAGGAAGGCTGTCACCAGCTCCGCAGCCAGCTCAATGCCGATGACACGCGAACCAAGACACAGAATATTCATATCGTCATGCTCAACACCCTGATGGGCTGAGTAGGTATCGTGGCAGAGGCAGGCGCGGATGCCCGGCACTTTATTAGCTGCTATACAGGCACCAACCCCGCTACCGCATATCAGCACTCCTCTCGGGGTCTTTCCAGAAGTTACTACCCGGCTAATCTTCTCCGCATAATCCGGGTAGTCATCGTCGGAGTCAAACTGATGTGCTCCCAGGTCTGATATGTCATACCTGTCACCCAAACGGGTAATCAATTCGTTTTTCAGGGCAAAGCCGCCGTGGTCGGCTCCTATCGCTACATTCAGTTTCATACTTCTCCTTTCTACTACACCTGGTTGTTCTGCCGGGTAATTTAGTCGTGCCCCTCACCATTCTGCTTGTCCTGCAGTGCCTGAGGTAGCTCCAATCCGGTAACAATAATCGCCAGGTGGCTCAGCGCCTGGGGGAAATTACCCAGCATCTCTCCGGTAGATGGATTAACCATCTCGGAAAGGAGCCCCAGGTGATTTCTAAAATTAAGAAGTTTTTCGTAGAGGGCTCTGGCTTCCTCAAGCCGGTTTAACCTGATCAGATTTCGCACCAGCCAGAAGGAACACCAGAGAAAAACCCCCTCCGAGCCTTTCAGTCCATCATCGGTCTGGTCAGTCCGGTAGCGGCGGAGCAGGCCGTCCCAGCTCAGGTCATTTACGGTTTGCTCGATAGTAGCTTTCATCCGGTCGTCGGTTACGGGTAAAAACCCGTAAAGCGACATCAGGAGGTTACTGGCGTCAAGGGCAGTGGTTTCGTAGTGCTGGGTAAATGCCCCCCGTTCCTGGTTCCAGCCCCGGGTCAGGATATCTTCGCGGATATCCTCGGCCGATTTTCGCCAGTGTTCCAGGTTCTTGCTCTCATATCCCAACCTCTCGGCTATTTCGATTCCTCTGTCCAGCGCCACCCAGCACATCAGCTTGGAATGGACGAAGTGGAAAGGACCGCCCCTCACCTCCCAGATACCGCTGTCAGGTTCTTTCCAGAGTGTATCGGCGGCATTAACATAGTCCTCCAGGACACTCCAGGTACTTTTAGAGATATAGCCACCGATTTTGAAGTAATTATTAGCCGCGTCCAGTACCTCGCCAAAGACATCCAGCTGGCGCTGTTTATAAGCAGCATTGCCAATGCGTACCGGACGCGAGTCACGATACCCGCTCAGATGGTCTAATGTCTGTTCAGTAAGCGGGTCTTCCAGGTCAATGCCGTAAAGGGTCTGGCCACCGGGCCCGCGGCGGTTACAGACCTCAAGCAGCCATCTCATAAAGCCAACCGCTTCATCTTTGTGGCCCAGGCGGCTGAAAGCATCGAAAGTAAGCGAGGCATCCCGCAGCCAGCTGTAGCGGTAGTCCCAGTTGCGCTCACCACCGATTTCCTCCGGTAATGAGGTAGTGGGAGCGGCTATGATTGAGCCGGTGGGTTTATAAATTAGCAGGTGCAATGCCAGATAAGAACGCACCACCCCTTCCCGCCAGGGGCCGGTGCAGGTGCATTTTGCTGCTTGTTCCTGCCAGTAAGCCCTGGTTTTCTCCCGCCTGGCAGCCGAATTATGAACAGCCGGGGAGAGGGGTTTACCTGCCCCGTAGCGGAGGACGAACTCAACTTTCTGTCCTTGCTCGATTGTAAAATGGCTGACGGCGCTGTCGCCCTGTATCTCGAAGCTGTTTCTTGATGATAATGCCACCAGCTCTTTTCCGTTAGTTGCCTCAACACCATACTTTGAGGTTTTCAGGCTGGTGTCTCCCCGGGCGTAGTCAAGCTTGGGTTGGAATACCACCTCCATAGCTACTTTGCCCTCATTACCCTCCAACGTCCGGTGTATTTGAAGCGAAGAGGCCAGACCACGCCTGGTACCCGGGTAGCAGGGCATGAAATCGGTCAGCGTGGCTGTGCCGCTTTCAGTCTTGAATATGGTCTCCAGGATATTGGTTTCTGGTAAATAAGCCTGATTGGACTGGTACGGCTCTTCTGGCCGGATATGAAATCTGCCGCCTTTTTGGTTGTCCAGTATGGCGGCGAAAACGCTTGGCGAATCAAAGCGGGGCAGGCAGCACCAGTCTATCGAGCCGTCTTTTGCTACCAGCGCCGCAGAAAGCATATTGCCGATGATGCCGTAATCGCTAATTGGCTTGTATCCCATCATCTGATATTCGCCTTTTTTTACCCGGTTTTCATAAACTTATGACTGTTCTGAAGAACATGGCCTGAGAATGGCCCGAGCCGGAGCCCCGTCTCCTCGAACAAGTTTTAGCGGCAGGCATATCAGCTCGTATTCTCCGGCAACCACCCTGGAGAGGTCCAGTCCCTCAATTATCCAGATACCACCGGCAAGGAGTATTTTGTGCACTTCACTGCCCCCATCATTGTAGCTGCCAACGGAGAGGTAATCAATACCGACCGCTATCACCTCACGTTCAACCAGAAACCGGGCAGCGTTGTCCGAGATGAAAACGAAATCTTCGATAAACTTGTCAGACTGCCATACCTGCGAGGAATTGAGCGTTTTAAACAAGATACGCTCACCGGACAATATACTGTGTTTTTTAAGCTCATCGTATGTGACCGATTCCTTGTCATTGATTTCAATAACCCGTGCCCGGCCAATTAATACCTCCGGGGGTGCCTCATCGATACTCCTGCCGCCGGGTATAAAATGTATCGGGGCATCCACGTGTGTCCCGGAGTGGGCCCCCATCGAAATTTGGGTGAGATTTACCGAATCTCCCTGCTCCATATCTTGAAATCGCTTTACATTGACCTGGGGGTCTCCCGGCCAGTGTACCATCCCGTCTTTTAGCGGGACAGAGATATCAATCCAGGGTGGGTTGGGTTTATCGTCCATAACAGATTATCTGTATCCTTCTTACATAATTGCCTGGCAGGCGTAACGGACACCCTCGGAGAGGGTCGGGTATGAATGGAAGAGATTTTCGATACCGGATTAACTTTCGACATTTACTGTACCGGTATCAAAAGCCACATGCCCCTTGATGTTCATTGCCGCCGGCTTCGGCTCCGGGTAGGACCAGGCAGCATTCTCATTCGTTTTGCCTTCTATAGTAATGTTATGGTAAGCGGTTTCACCCTTCCAGGGGCAGGTATATTGCCGGTCACCCTGGCTAAAACTCTCCCATTTTACTGATTCCGGGGGAAAATAGATGTTCCCCTCCACGACCTCATAGGTGTCGCTTTCGGCCAGTGTTGCTCCGTTCCATGTTGCTTTAGCCATTATTATATCCTCCTTTATATGTATACCATGACAGGCTATTTAAGGTATATACAAATCCGTATCCGGATGAAATGCGTACCAGGCAAACCAGAAGCCCCTGTCCTTAACTATTTCCTCTCCGGTATCAAGGTTGGTCACCGTCACGGCACCGGAATTGTCTCTCTTTAGCCTGATGTTGACCCCGGCCAGGCTGTCTTCAATGGCTACCAGTTCTGTCAGGTCATCCTCTTTATAGGCTTTGTAATTCCCGTTCAGTTCCAGGCCAAATATCACTGTCTTGGCGTGTATCCTGTCATCGGTGTTCTCCACCGGGAAGAAGATGAAACTGTCTTCATAATAGCCGCCGTACGGGTCCACTCCATAACGCCGGGAGAACCCGGTTTCCTGACTCAGCACCATGGATTCCGAATGCTCTTTTTTCCAGTCCCGCCAGACAACGGTATCGATGCTTACGGTCTTGAGCCTGGTGCCTGCCAACTCACCTATGATGGCCAGACCATCAAGCTGGCTCCAGTAAGTATCGGTTTTTCTATCATACATAACCAGGTTGGAATTGTATAGTTTTCCGGATACGCCAAATTCCACTGCCTCCCCGTTTATCCTCCGCTCAAAGGCAACGCCTGAGCCGCAGAGCGGTCAGTAGGTAATAAGCAGCGGATCTCCGGCGATGACATCGTTAACAATCTCATGGAAGACCAGTATTTGTAAGGGATAGACCCTCTTTACACCCCGGTAATCAATGGCTAATACCAGCTCATTATCCTTTATCCAGCGGTCGGCTTCCTCCATGGAAACAAACTTGGGATTATCTATTGACGGTATTCCGTCTTTGGGAGGGCCGCCTCCGACCAGTTTGCCCGGTTCAACGATATACTTTGTGCCTGAGGAATCCTGTTTGATTTCGTACTCCTCCTGAGATTGTTCCGGAGCAGGTGCTGGTGGCGTCTCCGCTTCGGCAATTCGTGTCTCCGGGTCAGGACTTGAAGCTTCCTGCCCGCCGCACCCGATGACGGAGATAAGTAACACCCCTGTGACCAATAAGACCAGGTATTTTGTTTTCATCCCATCCTCCCTATCCAAATAGTCTCTCGTGTACCATGAAGACGAAAAACAGGTAGTACAGAGAAATTCCCAGCATTAATAATCCGGCGATGAGGTTGACCCATCTACCGTGCCTGCTGAGGAAGTTAATTGTGGTACTGGTAGCGGCGCTGGAAATAGCCGCCATCACTAACAGAGGAAAACCGACTCCGATACCGAAAAGCAGGAAGCGGAGTATGTTCTGTGTAAAATCAACGGTTGATACCGCCCGGGCAAACAGAATGGCAATAAAACCCGGATTGCAGGGCACCACGATGGCTCCGAAAAAGAACCCGTAAAGGAAAGCCGTTGCCCAGGGATTACTCACCACCCTTGTACGGCCTTTGGGCAAGAACGCCCATATGTCTATAGACCGGCCGGTTGTAAACGATATGATACTGGTTGTGATGAGGATAAGACTGATAACCAGAAGAATGGCAAAGGCGATTGGAGACACAATATCCACAATGCCGGTCAGCGATACCTGCAGGATAGTTGTAAAAATCAGCCCCAGCAACATCATAAAAATAATCACACCGGATACAATAACGATGCCAAACAGAAAGATGGTCTTTTTCCCTGCCTCCCAACCCCGAACCTGGGTAGAAAGATAGACCAGAAAGCCCGGATATATCGGCAGGACACAGACCGCTCCCAGGGGAGTGGCCAGCCCCAGAAAGAAAGCTTCCCAGAGTGTCGCCAGGAGTTCCATTAATTGCACCCTGCGGCTGTTTCCGAGAGCAGTTTATCAGCAGACTTGATACCTCTTCCCAGGAATCGGGTGGATTGGTCCTCGCAGATGAGGATAACCGGGGCAGTCGGAGCGCTGACGATCCTTAAACCGAACTCATCTATCAAAGCATTGGTAAGTTCCTGGGGTGAAACGACGAAATACCAGTTAAGGTCATTTCTCTCTATATGCTCTTTTACCCTGGCTTCATCTTCGTTCGGGTCAGTATCCAGCGAAATATGAATTATAGCTTCACCCTCCGCGTCCACCAGTTTTTTCATCTCCTTCTGTTGTGCCAGGCAGGTGGGACACCACACGGCAAAGCTCTCCAGCAGGATTGGAGTCCCCTTGAAGTCGCTGATTTTGAAGGTTTCTCCCGTTGCCACATCTGTCAGCTCTATTTCCATCCACCCGGGTGTAGCTTCGGGCGCTGAAGTAGCCGGAGGAGATTCGGTCACCGGCTTCTCCGAAGCGCATGAGACCAGTCCGATGGCAGCCATTGAGATAATGAGGAGGATTGATAACTTATACCAGTTGATTTTCATTTAAGCACCTCCGGATTATGCCCAAACGACCAAGTCTGGGTTTGTTATTGAAGTTTATATAATATATTGACTTGAATTCTATGATATAAATCACATAAGGTTACTTTGCTTGAAATCAGAAGAGGGTTACTGGCTGCTGTAACCCATCAGACCTTGCCGGGTGTGTAAGTAAAACTGCTCTCGATATTGCTTAAAAACTGGTCGGTAAGGATGGCCAGCACGGCCGCCGGTATTGCTCCCTCCATGATTAATGCCGTGTTGGTAAGGGCCATCCCGGCAATTATCGGCGAACCCAGACCACCGGCGCCGATAACTGAGCCAATCATGGCCGTCCCGATGTTGATAATTACTGATATACGCACCCCGGCCAGGATGACCTGCACCGAAAGAGGCAATTCTACCCGAAACAGCGTCTGCCAGCGGCTCATTCCCAGGCCATAGGCAATATCCAGCAGGGATTCCGGAACGGCTCTAAGTCCGGCAATCGTATTGCGCACTACCGGTAGAAGCCCGTAAAGGAAAAGAGCAACTACCGTGGGTACCAGGCCAAAGCCGAGAGCCGGCACAGCCAGAGCCAGCACTGCCACCGGCGGAAAAGTTTGTCCAAAAGAGGTGATATCAGTAACAATGGGCAAAAAGTCCTGTCCGGACGGGCGTGTTACCCAGATACCCAGGGGTATTCCCACAATGATAGTGATGCCGCTGGAGATGGCCACCAGTTGAATATGTTCCCCGACCAGAACCAGCAGGCTGGCGCGGGGATGTATTACTATTGTTTCCTCGGGAAAGAAAAAGCGCATTGCCGTTTCCCACCAGACAGGGTTAGCTATGACAGCCAGGAAAATACCGGTGGCCGCCAGTAAAATAATCCAGCGAATCATCTGCCGGCCGAACAATACTAACCTTCCTCTCCGGCCATCGCTTCTTCGATATCTTCCAGGGCCAGTTCACCAATAATCTGATTGGCATCATCAATAACAGGAATATATTTGAATCCCAGCCCCAGCATTTGTGAAAGGGCGTCTCTGAGAGTGGCATTGTCCATCAGGGAAATTTCTCCTGCCTCTTCCCGGTTCATCACCTCTTCGATAGAAGCGGCCCCGGGCAGACTGTCCCTATCCACCCATCCGATGAGCTGCCGGTTATCATCTATCACCCACAACCACCGGTATTTCTTGGCCTCTGCCATAACTTGATTCGGCGATGTATTGATATTGATAAATTCCGCCGGTCGGATATATTTTTGGATGCTGATGCGTGAAATACGTTTGAGAGCACGGTCTGCCCCAATGAAGTTTCGGACAAACCTGTTTATCGGGGCGGAAAGTATCGCTTCCGGGGTGTCATATTGTACCAGGCGGCCGGACTCCATAATAGCTATTCGGTCAGCCATGCGAATGGCTTCGTCAAGATCATGAGTTACCATAATGATAGTCTTTTTTATCTCCTGCTGTATCCGGACAAGCTGGGACTGTAATCTCTGCCGGGTCAGCGGGTCTACAGCCCCGAAAGGTTCATCCATGAGCAAGATGGGCGGGTCAACGGCCAGGGCGCGGGCCACCCCGATGCGTTGTGCCTCCCCTCCGGAAAGCTGACCGGGGTATTTGCCAGTATATTCCTCGGCTTTAAGCCCAACCAGCTTCAATAATTCTATCACCCTGGCGGCGATACGGTCTTTTTCCCAGTGTAAAAGATGTGGCACCACCGAGATGTTTTCGCCTACCGTCATATGGGGGAAAAGCCCCACGCTCTGAATCGCATATCCCATAGATAACCTCAGTTTCTCCACCTTAATCCGGCTGGTATCCTGCCCGTTAATGAAAATCTGGCCGGCTGTAGGTTCGATAAGCCGGTTTATCATCCGCAGGGTTGTTGTCTTGCCACAACCGGACGGACCGATGAGCACGCAGACTTCACCCTCGTTTATTTCCAGGGAAAGCTGGTCTACCGCCAAAGTATCTCCGTAGCGCTTGGTAATCTGTTCCAGTCGTATCATGTCGCTCCAATCAACCCTTTGGGCGTGCTAATCCTGACAATTTTCCTCATAATGCCGTCTACCAGCAGGGCCAGCAGGATGATAGGTATGGCGCCGAGTATTATCATGTCCGGTGCCGCCGCGCCGATTCCTGTAAAGACAAACCATCCCAGCCCGAAAGCGCCGATGAGCTGTGCTAAGGTGGCTAATCCTACCGCCTGCACGGAAGCGGTGCGTATCCCTTCCAGGGCTAGAGGAGCTGCCAGAGGTACTTCTACCCGGCGGAATACCTGCCATCGGCTCATACCCATACCCAGTCCGGCATCTATCACTCCCGCATCAACCTGGCGGATACCCACATAGGTATTCCTCACCACCGGCAGCAGTGAATAGATGGTCAGGGCGATCACAGCCGGTGCCGGGCCCACCCCGGTAATGCCGAGGTCTCTTAACCAGGGTAAAGCAAAAGAAAGCGCCGAGAGCGGCGCAATCATAAAGCCGAAAAGAGCCAGGCTGGGTATTGTCTGCACAATATTGGTGATAAAAAACACCGATTTTTCGGCATACCGGTTTCTCGTTGCCCAGACTCCCAGCGGTATTCCGATTATTGTGGCGGCAATTACCCCGCTGCCGAAGAGGCGGATATGCCGAAAAAGTTCCTCGAAAAAGCGGAGACGGTAACTGTGGAACTCCTCCAGTATTGAGACCTGGTTTAGCCATCCGGTGGCCAGCAGTATGACCAGGACAACCGGGGTGCCCCAGGAAATCAGGTGATACCAGGTCCGCTGCTTTTGTAAATTCTGGCGGGCGGCATAAATCAGAACATAGGCTCCGGCCAGTGTCAGCCAGACGCCGCTGCTTATCGAGACCCGGGCTATCTCCGGGGCCGCTTCCGAAAGCCGGCTGGCATTAAATCCCACCAGAACAAGTGTCAGGATGAGTATGGCATTGGCTGTGATACCCAGTAATAAACCGCGTCTGTTCCGCAAACCGCTCAGGCTTAAAACAAGGCATATTAGCCACAATACTACCAGGGAAACAGCACCGTAGTTCCCGAAGCTGCCCCACAGACTTGTACTGGGGCTGGACACCAGACGGTTCGGTCTCAGCGTCAGCCACCCGGCCAGCAACGAGATTAAGCCGATGACTGAGCCGAATGCAGCCACCTTATCCAGCTTAATCAGTCGAAGAATCATTTACAAATTATCCCACCGGGCTGGTATTATTTCAAGAAGTTGTTTTCCTCGAGATAACCCCTGGCTACTTCGGCGGCATTTTGCCCCTCCACGGCTATCTGGCCGTTCATTGTCTGGAGCTTAACCAGGTTCAGACTCTTGAAGACAGGGGCCAGTATGGTGGCTATTTCCGGGTATTGTTCGTGAACCTCACTGCGGATAATGGGGGTCGGCTCATAGACCGGCTGGACGCCCCTCGGGTCGGAAAGCACTACCAGACCGAAGGCGCTGATAGAACCGTCGGTACCGTAGGCCATAGCCGCATTAACGCCGTCAGTGCCTTCAGAAGCCGCCTTCTCGGTCTGGGCGGTATCACCGCTGGCTACCGCCAGTAGCTGGTCCTGACTTAAAGTGAAACCGTAAGCTTCCTGGAATGCCGGTAGGGCGGCTTCACTGGTGACGAACTCCTCGGAGCCAATCAATTTTACATAACCACCACCGTTGACATAGGTTGCGAAATCATCCAGGGATTCGATACCCTCGGATTTCGAAAGGGTTTCCGGTATGGCGATAGCCCAGGTGTTATTGGCGGGAGCCGGGGTAAGCCAGACAATATTATTCTGTTCCATATCCAGTTCTTTTACCCGTTCGTACCCCAGTAGGGCATCTTTCCAGATAACCGAGTCTGCTTCTCCGAAAAAGAAGGCGCCGTTACCCGTGTATTCGGGATAGATATCCAGTTCACCGCTGGTAATGGCTTCACGCACCAGGGGAGTTGGCCCGAAGGAAGACTTGTCAATCACTTCAAACCCGTTATCTCTCAGCATCAGTATTATCATCTGGGAGAGTAACGCTCCCTCTGTATCAATTTTAGAGCCAACCGTAATGGGGCCTTTCTCACTGGTCGCTCCAGGTGCGCAGGCTGCAACTACCAGTGTCAGTACCAGCCAGGTTGTCAATAGTGCCGCAATTATTTTTTTCATATTCTCCCCTCATTCGATTTAATTTCACCAGGTGACCCGGGTATGGCTGTTTCTATATTAATAGGTTCGACTAATATTAAAAGGACTTTTATCACAAACTCATAAAATCACGGTTCATTGATGTACAATACTATAAAATATTATATTATCATATATAACGGTAATTGTTATAATAGTCTTTGACCTGTAGTCGGCCCCTGAAGAGGAATACCTCATAATATAAAATATTGTTTCAGGGAGAGTTTGACAGGTAGAATGGTATAAATGATGACAGAGCGCGTTGACAAAATTGATGATGGGATATACAGGCTGGAGAAAGAATTACCCGGTGTGAGTGACACTTTTACGGCTTATTTCATTAAGGATAGCTGCAATATCCTTATAGAACCTGGGCCGAGCGCTCTTATTCCGGCTATCCTGGCAGCAGCCGGTGAGATTGGCATTACTGATTTCCAATACATTATTCCCACTCATATTCATATGGACCATGCCGGCGCTCTTGGAAAACTCACCGCTATTTTCCCCCAGGCTATTGTCGTAACGAATTCTCAAGCTGCCAGACATATCATTGACCCACTCAGGTTAATCCGCAGCACCAGAATGTCTTTTGGTATTGATTTTGAAAATACCCACGGCTCGATCGAACCTGTGCCTGAATCAAAAGTAAAAGTGGTCCGGGACCAGGAGAAATTATACCTCTGCGAGCGGGAGCTGCTATTTATCGAGACTCCCGGACATGCTCCCCACCATATCGCTATCTTTGACACCGGTACCGGAGCTCTGTTCTGCGGGGAGGCACTCGGGCTGATTTATACAGCTGATACTCAGCCGTTAGCCGCAGCTGCCCCGCCTAATTTTGACCTGGATGTTTATTTAAGAAGTATGGAGAAACTCCGGGAGTTACCCAGCAAGTTCCTTTTATATTCTCATGGCGGGATGAGCCGGGAGCCTGAGAAATCCATCTCAATAGCTATTGAGAACGTAAAGAAAATCGGCGATATTATCCTCCAGGCCTTGAAGACAAGCTCTGAAGAAGCTGCTGCTCCGAGTGTTGATAAATATATACAGGAGCACTTCGGGGCGAAATTAACCCAATATACCCTGATGAATAATATATATGGTTATGCCGGATACTTTAAGAAAAAAGGATTAATCTGACCAGAGCAGCCCCTAACTCCCCCTGAAACAAGGTTTTGTTTTATGGGGGAATCTTTTATACTTATTTAATACTCATGCACGGTCCTGGAGAAATCGGAGGAACTTGATATTCCCGTTGCTTTTTGTTATCCACGAAAAACCAAATGCCAACAATGCTAAAAACTCTAGAATGAAGACTGGCTTGATTTGCATGACGGGCGCGCCATCAGGCAGCTGACTCACCGCCACGATTAGCAGGATGGAGGCCACTATCACTCCCCCACAAGTTTTGTAAACAAGGTTCCTTGCTCTCTTGCCTTTGTGGGAATCGTCGCTTAATTCTTCTTTGGATACATCGGTCTTGGTAAACAACCAAAAACAAATGCCCGCGAGCGATGAGAAGAAAATAGTAGCAAACACAAGGTGCAGGTTGCCAATTAAATTTTGTTGAAAGGTGAGTTCTGGGATATCGGGCTTGGTCGGAAAAAGAGCCACTAAAATGGCAAAAAAGCCCGCAATATAAGTCCATCGGTAATCTTTTTCGTAGCCTCTGTATGAAAGAAGGAAGACTGCAATCGTGCAAATGGCGCCTACAAAGATGTTCCTCATTCCAGTGTAGTAATAGGCGCTGATGGAGCTCTGAACCCCGTGGGTTCCAAAGAAAAGGTTGCCCAGTAAGAGGACAAGGGGCAGGGCCATTCCAACGATTCCAATCACCCTGCGCAGATTGAAGAAGGAGATGAGGAGCGAGAGAGCCTCTACCCCTTGCTCACTCACAGAAATGACCTCGTCATCAGGTCCGGGGCCTAAGGGGTTGCTTGATAAGAGACTCTGGCTTATCAACTTATTTATCTGCTCGTCTATCGCATCTTGCGGCTCGAGTTGGGGCTCTGTAGTCTCCGGCTGTACCTGACAGAACTTTTTGGGGATATTAACTCACGAATCTCTGATCGTGTCACGGCGCCTTTTTGGGAAATTAACTTCAGGACTGTTCTATCTTTATTTGCTAACGCGGTCATGAATGCTTACCTCCATAAATAAAGTTACAGTTTCTTGTCCATGTTCTTGCACAAAGCTGGTACAGGTGTCCTGCCCCCATAAAAGGTAATACTTGCTGAGTCAGGATTACTAGCACAGCTTTATTGTGCAAACGATTCCATATCAAACAGGCTTAAGAAACAAGCGGGATTCGAACTCTCCCTGAAACAAGGCTATAGGCACAGTAGGGTGTCTAGTACCGGCTATACTCCCTGATTGAGTCCACCATTGCCTTCTTGTCTTCCGGTGTGCCTCTATCCGGAACCCTCATGCTCAGAATAAAGCCTCCCCCTTTGCCGCAAACTTTTATCTGGTCCTTGTAGTATTCCTCTGCCTCCCGTAATGAACTAATCTTTAATGAATGGGGACCTTTACCCATAACGCAGGTATGGCCGCCCAGGATTTCTTTGGCTTGAACCACATCCATATGCTCAACCGAGGCAATCACTTTCCCTTTTGGTAAATCGAGCAGGCACTCGAGACGGTCGCCAAAGTGTGCTTCAAAAAATGGCATGGGGATGTACCCTAACTCAATTGAGGCCAGCATTACCTTCTTAAGTCCCGGCCAGTAAAAGGTCTCGAATTGCTTCTGGGACATAAACATTTTGTCGCCTCGCCAGAGGGGCATTCCGACTCTCTTGGGATTACCTCTCTTTTCGGGGTCAGCCGGGACCGCCCTGTCAATCCGCATCTCGGCCAGCATATCGCAGGCGGCAATCAGTTTTTCGGGTCGCTGGTACATGTCCAGCATCGAACCCTTCATGCCTCTTAAACCGCTTGAAATGGCATCGAAAGGGGCGCCCCCACCCACCGAGCCACGTGAATTGGAAAATGCCGGGAAACCAAGTAAGGCTAGCTCTTCCTGAGCTTCACCCGTGGCTTTTCTATGTTTCTCCAGTTCCCGCCCGGCTTTGGAGAGGGCTTTGGCCATCTGCTCAAATTCCGGGCTGGCGAACATGGTGGTAATACCGTCGAAGCCGCTAAACATCAGGTTGAGAGGAGGCAGTTTGGACAGGGGTAATAAAGCTCCGTAGACTCGCGGCAGGTAGTAGCGTACGTTGAAATCGGAAGGGTCTTTTAGAAAGAGGTCGTATTCATCCGCTTTCATGTATTCCCCCTCTACAAACTGGTAGGGGATATCAGGAGGCAGGTTACCGCCGGGCCAGAGCCTGTTTTTTACGTCGAGGGCTTCCCAGGTAGCCCCCGAATTGCTGAATCCGGCGTTGCACAAATCAGGTTCAAAGTTAAGGACATCTTCTCTGATTGCCATTTTCCAGGCGAGCGGGTCATAATAAGCGGCCGCCTGGGGCAGACCGCCACGGTTACCAGGGTCCGGATTTATCGCCAGGGGCACTCTGTCCGGTACTTTCAGTTCGATGGCATCCCTGGCCCTTTTCTCTCTTTCCTCGTAAAGCTGTTCCGGGGTTTTACCCGTTTTCCTCTCGATTTCCTCCCTTAATTGTTGCAGGTTTTTCTCTGGTACTTCTGCTTGAACGGTGCTTGCCATATTACATTCCCCCTGTTTTATTTTTTCGTGTATCCAAATGTAACCATATCAGCCGAGGTGGGTGTTGGGAACAGGATCCCATATCCGGCGTTCTTCTTCGTATGGGGCTGCCTCGACATGACTATCCTTGCCGAGTATCATCGTGTTTCGGCTGTTTCCGTAAAGGGGCCATTCTCCGAGACTTTCACAACTTGGGTCTCCGTTATGGGCAAACGCCAGCCAGGCATCCTGCATGTGCCCTACCAGCCTTTCCGCCGCCGGTCCCGAACCGTGAAAATCTTCATCGCAAT